>CAYIDV010000012.1:0-2071 GCA_964362315.1 uncultured Candidatus Saccharibacteria bacterium | reverse complement strand
TTGGTTACTTTTCCTCCTGGATTAAAGTATAAGCCAAGTGTTGTTTCAATGGAGATTGAAAAAATAGATGTTAAAATAAATTTTAGCGTTATAGATTCAGAGTTGGTTAAAAAATTAGAGCCGTTCAAAGACATTACCACAGAATTTATTTACACGACTCAAAACAAAGATGGCAGACAGATTAAAGGCAAAATTTCAGCTGTGAGCAAAAACGAGGCAAAGGTTTTTTTGGAAGGGACAGGGCTTAAAGTTTTAACCTTGGAAAGTGTTGCCATAGGTAGAGACGAACCTTTTACTATTTATTATCAACCAAAATAAAATTATCATGAATTTAATCCAAGAGTTATATAAACAGGGTGTAATAGACGAGCAAAAGAAAAAAGGTTTGGAGGCTGAGATGGAAAAAACAAAAGGGACCGAAGAAGAGGTGATACTGATAAATAAAATCATTGACGAGGAGTCTTTGTTTAAATTAAAAAGCAAGATAGTAAAAGTACCTCTTTTAAAACCAGCCACCCAGGAGATTCCTTTAGAGGTTTTGGCATTGATATCAGAGGAGGCGGCCATAAATTATAAAATGACCCCTCTGTTTAAAAAAAATAACGTGGTGGGTATTGGCATGGCCTACCCTGAAAATATATTGGCCCAAAACGCTTTGCGCTTCCTTAGCCGCAAAGAAAACTTCAGCTATGAGATTTACCTGATAACCTTTTCTGATTTGGATACTATTTTAAAACAGCACAGCACCTTAAAAAGAGAGACTAAAAAAGCTCTAGAACAGTTAAGCAAAGAAAAAAGCGAGATTCTAATTGCTTTAACCCAAGGTTCAAGTCCGGTAAAAATGACAGATGATGCGCCGATTGTCAAAATGGTATTGGTTATTTTGCGCCATGCCATTGAGGGTAATGCTTCTGACATTCACATTGAACCTACCAAAGAAAAACTCAATGTCAGATTTCGCCAGGACGGCATTTTGCACCTCAGCCTCTTTTTGCCCTTGAATGTTCATCTGGCAGTAGTGTCTCGCATTAAAATTCTGGCTAATTTAAAGATTGATGAGAATAGGATTCCGCAGGATGGCCGGTTTTCCGCTAAAATTAGCAATAAAGACATTGATTTTAGAGTTGCCACTTTTCCCACTCTTTACGGAGAGAAAGTGGAAATTAGAGTGTTGGACCCAACAGAAGGGTTAAAGCCTTTTGATAAGATGGGATTGTGGGGGAGGAATCTTCAATTGATACAAGATGCCATAAAAAAGCCCTATGGTTTAATCATATCTTCTGGTCCGACGGGATCGGGTAAAACTACCACATTGTACGCTTTTTTGGGAGTGCTGAATAAAGAAAGTGTCAACATTGTTACCATTGAAGATCCTATTGAATATTCCATAAATGGCGTCAATCAGTCCCAGGTGAAGCCAGAAATTGGCTATACCTTTGCCGAAGGATTGAGGCAAATTTTAAGGCAAGACCCCAATATCATTATGGTAGGAGAGGTCAGAGATGAAGAAACCGCCAGTTTGGTTATTCACTCAGCTTTGACTGGCCATATTGTTCTATCCACTCTGCATACCAATTCAGCTGTAGGCGTTATTCCAAGGTTGATTGATATGGGCATAAAGCCCTTCTTAATTCCTTCTACTTTGCGCATTGCCATTTCCCAACGCTTGATTAGGACCCTCTGCGAGCGTTGCAAAAAGAAAGTAAAAATCAGCGAAAAAGTTAAAGATTATATTCAAAGAAACTTAATAAATTTGCCCTTGTTCGTAAAAAAAGAAGTTAAAATTCCAGATCCATTGGTTTATATCTACGAAGCCAATGGATGCGAATCATGCAGCTTCAAGGGATATAAAGGGAGAACAGGTATTTTTGAAGTTTTATCCATGACTGAAGAGATAGCCGATATAATTTTGAAAAATCCACTGGAAAGTTTAATTTTTAAAGCCGCCCAAAAACAAGGGATGCTTACTATGGCTCAGGAAGGCGTTCTTAAAGTTATTGCTGGCGAGACCACTATAGATGAAATAGCCAGAGCTACAACGGAAGAAAAGTAAGCGAGCCGCAGCGAGCTT
>CAYIDV010000011.1:0-16949 GCA_964362315.1 uncultured Candidatus Saccharibacteria bacterium | reverse complement strand
TGTCTTACAGAAGAAAACATATAAGACCAAAATTGAAAAAAAGAAAAAAAATTTACCAAAGACCTTTCTTTTGGATTTTTTTAATTCTCTTGGGAGCAATCAGTATTTTGTATATAGCTTTATTCCATTCAAAGTTTCAGGTTGTCAAAGTTGAAATTTCCGGCAATGAGAAAACAAAAAGCCAAGATGTTGAAACTATAGTTTGGAATAACATACAAAAGAAAATATTGGGTATCGGTGGTTTGAGCATATCATCTGAAAGTATTTTTATAGCCGATTCTAAAAAAATAGCCAGGGATATTTTAGACAAATTCCCAAGTATTGAGGAGGTGCAGGTTGAAAAAAAACTGCCAGCTGCCATAATCTTAAAAATAAAAGAAAGGAAACCTTTCGCTGTGTTTTGTCACAGTTCAGAAAACTGTTTTTTTATAGATAGTAACGGGGTAGTTTTTGAAAATTTACAAAGTTTACCCCAAAATGCGGCAATAGTCATCACTAAAGGCTCAAATAACAGCAAAGTTTTTTTGGGCGAAAGCGTCATTGATAAAAATAATATGGATAGTATACAAAATGTTATGCAAACACTTAAAAATAATTTCCGGATTGGTATAAGGGAGGTTTTCGTTTCTAGTCTTTTAGTTTTTAAAACTTCAGAAAACTGGCAAGTTTATTTTGACCCAAATTCAGATATTAATTCTCAAATTACAAAAATGGATATTCTTTTAAAAGACGAGATTTCACCGAATGCCAGAAAAAACCTTCAATACATATATTTGCAATATAAAGACAGGGCATACTATAAGTAAAATAATGAGTCTGGTGAAGAATGTCTTTTTAAGGCAAAATAAATGCGTGGGCTATTTCCGCCCCAAAAATGCCGACTCTAAAGTTTCTTCGTCAGCATACTCTAACTCTCCGCCAAAAGGCAAGCCTTTTGCCAGGTGGCTAATTTTCAAACTGTTAAATTGCATTTCTTTTAAAGTTTTTTCTACCAAGACAGAAGTTGACCTACCCTCTGGTGTTGGGTTGAGAGCGATGATAATTTCTGTAAAACCGGTATTGTGAAGCCCGAATTTTTGAGGGTCTTTAATTCTTTCTATTAATTCTTTCATTCTTACTTGGTCGGAGTTATTTTTTACCAAGTTTAAAACTCCACCCAACACAAAATAGAGACCGTTATATTTTTTGGTTTTTTCAATAGACATTAAATCAGCTTCTTTTTCCACAATGCATATTATTTTCCTGTCTCTTAGAGTATTTTGACAGATAGCGCATAAATTGTGGCTATTCTCATGAGGATTAAAACAAAATGCGCATAACTTGACCTTATCAGCCAATTGCAATATGGTACTTGCCAGTTCGTTAATTTTTTCTTTGGGCAATCTTAGCAGGTAAAAAACAAAACGGTGAGCAGTCCTAGATCCTACAGTAGGAAATTTAGCAAACAAATCAACAAGTTTTTTTATGGAATCCACGTCAGCAAATTTTTAATTTTAAATTTCAAATCTATTTTAAATTACAAATTTTAAATTTATTTTTAGACCTCTCCTGTTTCTGAAAGTTCTAAGGCGTAATCTGTTTGCTCTAAGTTTCTGAAACTGACTCTTTGCTCATCAAAATATAATTTTACCATTCCAGTTGGCCCGTTTCTGTGTTTAGCTACTATTATTTCAGCGATATTTTTTTCCAAAGAATTTTCGTTGTACTTGTCGTCCCGATAAATAAATAAAACGACATCAGCATCCTGTTCAATGGCTCCCGATTCCCGCAAGTCAGAAAGCATGGGCCTGTGAGGAGTTCTTTCTTCAACTTTACGCGACAGTTGAGAAACTACCAGTACAGGTATATTCAACTCTTTGGCTAATGATTTTAGAGCCCTGGAGTTTTCCGTAACCTGCTGCAACGGGGTAGCGTTTTTATTGTTAGTGTCCATTAACTGTAAATAGTCAACTATAATCAGCCCTAGTCCGGTTTCTGATTGTAATCGTCTAGACATGGCTCTCATTTGCAGAATGTTGGTAGTTCCCATGTCGTCAATATAAATTGGCGCTTCTGATAGGGTTCCCATGGCGCTTTGGATTCTGGAAAAATCATTATCTTGAGCATCATCTTTTAACCTGCCAGTTCTTAGTTTCCAAAGATCTATATTGGCCTGACTGGCGATTAGCCGGTCTACAATCTGGTCTTTTGACATTTCCAAGCTGAAAATTCCCACAGGCAGGTTTTGAAAAATAGCAATGTTTCTGGCAATATCCAATGCCATTGAAGATTTTCCCATGGAAGGGCGAGCTGCTAAAATAATCAAATCAGACTTTTGCAGTCCTGCTAGCTTATTATCAAGCTGTCTAAAGCCGGTGGGCACACCGCGAAAGCTTCCCTGGTTTTTTGAAAGTTGGTCAATTCTCTCAAATGTCTCGCCTAAGATATCCTTGATTGGCACAAATGCTTGGGTCAAGGAGCGTTGGCCTATTGAGAAGACTCTTTTCTCGGCTTTGTCCAGCAATAAATCAACATCTTGTGATTCGTCAAAAGCGTCCAAACCAATTTCATGAGATGCTTCAATTAAGTCTCTCAAAACTTTTTTCTCACGGACAATTTTTGCATAGTTGGCAGTGTGAGTGGCAGTTGGTACAGTGTTTATTAAAGAAGTCAGATAGCCAGACCCCCCTATCTGCTCTAACTTCTCTTTCTCCCTTAATCTGGTTGAAACAGAAACAATGTCTATTGGCTCCATTTTTTCAAAAAGGTCAATCATTGCCTGGAATATTTCCTTGTGAGTTTCTTTATAAAAATCTTGGGCATTTATAAAATCGGTAACTTTGACAATAGCATTTTTGTCCAACATCAAACAACCCAACAGGCATTGCTCTGCTTCTATATTCTGAGGAGGTTTTTTTTCAGGTAAATCACTCATGAAAATTCCAAATTACAAATACCAAATTACAAATAAGTTCCAATGACCAAAATTCAAAATCCAAAACGTTTTTTGAGTTTAAGTATTTGAATTTTGATATTGTTTGGGATTTGTGGTTTTGGATTTTAGATTTTATCTTTTGTATATCAGAATAAAAAATTCATATCAAGTATTGACTCTTCACTATTTTATTATATAAAAAATGGTGAAGATTTGACATAAATCCGTTATTATACCATAATTAAATCAGTGTCAGTTCCTTTATTTTTATACAGCCTTTTCCTGTTTGCCACAAACAGGAAAACAACAGGAGGGACTACTTATGCAATGGAAAACAGGAATATTGGTTAGGGGCCCCAATGGACTCCAGAAAAGTCCTGCTGAATTAAGAGTTCAGGCAGAAAGTAAGTCAGAAGCAGAAGAAAAGTTCCGTCAACTTGTAGATGAGTACCCGGAAGGGATTTTATATCTTGACCCAGATGATGTTCCTCATCTAATTGAAGCATAGTAAAAAGCAAAGACCTGAGAAACGCACAGTACTCCTCAGGTTCTTTTTTTGTTAGCGTCCCCAATATTTCGCAATTGCGAAATATTGGGGACGCTGATTTTTTACCGTACAAATAATACGATATTACCATTGCACAATACGCTACGAAAAAGTAGTTCTTGTGATTTAAGATAGACTCTAGCTAGGTCGGACCTCGCCCGGACTATTAGTGTGATGGTCATCATATTTTCTTTAAAAATGGTCCGTCTTTGAAATCTTGGACCGAAAATCCCTGTTTTTCAATTTCTTTTCTTATTTCATCAGCTTTCTGCCAGTTTGACTGCTTTCTGTATTTTTCTCTTTCTTGCATCAGTTTTCTTACTCGCTCTGGTATATTTGAACCTTTTAAATTTTTAAAATCAATAAAATCAAATATATTATTTATTTCTTCAAAAAATTTGTAAGTTTCAGACGCACTTTTTTTGTCCACTAAAGTTTGGTCTAATAGCTTATTGGTCTTTTTTATAAATTCAAAAATTACCGCAAATGCCTTTGGCGTATTAAAATCATCGTTTAAATTTTTATAAAAATTATCAAGGGCTTTTTTTAGTTCCACCCTCAATTTTTTACTGCCGGATTTTGTCTCTTTTACCCCCTTCAACCTTATTAGAAATTCTTCAATTTTTCCCAAGGCTGACTTAACTTCTATCATTGTTGATTCTGAATAATTAATTGGACTCCTCCATAAATTTTTAGCAAACAAAAACCTTAAAGAACGGTAAGAATACCTTCTCAAAAAACTGTCAACAGTGACAAAATTATCCAAAGATTTGGACATCTTTTGGTCGTCTATGGTCAAAAATCCTGTATGCATCCAATATTTTGCCATTGGTTTTTTGCCGGAAATTGCCTCCATTTGGCTGATTTCGGCCTCGTGGTGGGGAAAAATTAAGTCTCTTCCGCCTCCGTGAATGTCATACTGGGAGCCGAAAAATTTTTCAGTAATGGCGGTATCTTCAATATGCCAACCAGGCCGACCGTTTCCAAAAGGTGATGGCCATCTTGGCTCTCGTTTATTTTCATTTAACTTCCATAGGCAAAAATCACCCCTGTTTTTTTTATCTCTTGAGTAGTCTATTCTGGAAGTGGCGTCTTCGGCTTGCAAAATTGTTCTGCCTGATAATTTTCCGTAGCCTTTAAACTTACTGATGTCATAGTAAATGCCATCATCTAATTTATAGGCGTAACCCTTATCTAAAAGCTCTTTAACTTGGCTGACTATTTCTTTTATATAATAGGTAGCTTTGGCGTATTTTGTTACAGTGTCAATGCCAAGTTTTTTCATATCTTTTAGGTATTCTTTGGTAAAAGCATCAGCTAAGTCTTTGGGCAAAACTCCTTTTTCTTTTGCCATTAAAATTATTTTATCGTCTATGTCGGTTATATTTTGCAGGTAGAAAACTTTAAAACCCAGGTATTTTAGATATCTGACAAAGCAGTCAAAAATAATATAGGTTCTGGCATGGCCAATATGGGAAAAATCATAGACCGTTGGTCCGCAAACAAAAAGATTAATCTTATTTTTCTTTAGCGGTTTTAACACCTCTTTTTTCTTAGAAAGCGTATTGTAGATTCTTATTTTTTCCATATTTTTAAATCAACAATAAAAAAATTAACCCTGCACTAATTTTACCAATGTTTATTTAAAATAAATTGTATTATTGATTTAATATTTAAACCCCTGCGCCGCCACACTTTTATCTTGTAAAATTAGTGTGTGGGTTTTCCTCCATATTTTTTGACCTCTAATAGCTTGACATATATGCTTATTACCAGAAAAACAACTGAAATCCAAAGCAGGTATACAAAAAACATGTTTGGAGCTTTTGGCCAAAACACCAGTATTGCTGCAAAAACAATAGACTGCATTACCATTTTTATTTTACCAAAAACATTTGATTGAACAAAAACATTTTTGCCCAAGGCGTAAACCGATATTAAGGCATTAATGATTTCCAAAAGCATGAGGGATAGCAAAAGCCACCTATGGTAAATAAACAAAATGTAAGCAGCAATGGGTATAATCAAAATTCTGTCGGCTATAGGGTCAATCATAGCGCCAAGTTTGGTTTCTTTTTTTAAACATCTGGCAATTGAGCCGTCCAACAGGTCGGTCAAAGCTCCTAGACAAAATGCTGTGATTATGAGAATCTTATTATTATTGTTGTAGTAAAACAGCAGAATAAATAAATATATCCCTATTAAAATTCTTATTATTGTCAGATGATTAGGTAGAATTTGGCGAGGCCAGTAGGGCTTAATAAAAATGAAAAGCACCCTGTCTCTTAATTTGTCTATTTTTTCCAGAAATGATTTTGTCTCACTCAAAAAATTATTCATTTTTATATTATAGCAGAAATTTCAGTATTTTAAAATATTTATAATTATGATAGCCTGGATAATTACTACGAAATAAGAAAAACATACGAATATACGAAAACGATTTCAAACACATTCGTATATTCTTACAAAATTCGTATTTCGTAGATAAATAATGAAAGTTATTGATATTATTTTTGCCCTAATTTCTGGCAGGATTATCGGATTTCTTTTGGGAGATTTTCTGAGAGAGTGGGGAATTGACATTGGCGTTTATTGGACGCTGGTCATTTGGTTTCTGTTACCTTTGGTATCATTACTCTGTCTTTATATTGCCTTTATTGTGGGCAGAAGGCTGCCCTTCATTTTCCAAGGAGCAAAGTTTGTTTTGGTGGGGGCTGTGGCAACCGTGTTTGATTTGAAGATTTTTGAATTTTTGTTATGGATTCCATTTACTTTTCTGTCTTTGGGTACTATATCGGTAAAAAGCCTATCTTTTATTATTTCTACATTTTTAAAATACTGGGGCAACAAATACTGGGCTTTCCAAAAACACGAAAAAGAAGACTTGTACAAAGAAATAATCCAGTTTTTTTTGATAACCTTTATAGGTTTAATAATAGATGTGGCATTTTTTTACTATTTTACAAAAATAACGGGGCCGCAGTTTGGTTTGCCTTCAGCAGTTTGGGTAAAGTTAAGTGTCATTCTTGCTGGAATTACTGCCGCCTTATGGAACTTTTTGGGATATAAATTTTTTGTGTTTAAAAAATAGTATCATCAACCGGCAGTAAAAAATGGACGACCGTCCATTTTTTACTAAACTAAATTGTACCATCTTCTTTACGATCGTAGAAATTATAGTACAATTTGATTTGGTAAGATTTATAAAAAAAGAAGCCGAAGAGAAACCCTTGGGCTTTTTGTTTTTCTACCCTTCTCTCGGCAATTCCACATTAATACCACAACTTTTCAGAATCTTTTTTAAAGCATCCTTAGGAGATTCAGAAAAATCTAAAAGAAATTGGGCAACTAAAACTTTTAGTATATTTATTTTTAGGTTATTTTCCAAATCCATCATAAGTACATAATTTATCATGTTTAATTGCTCTTTTTCCATGGTTTTCTCCTCAAGAAAGGGTTTTTGTGAAAGTTCAGGACGCGCCCTGATTGTAGCACAAAAAAATATTTTGTAAATACCTTGTTAAAGTTGCACAAAAAATGTAACATAAAAATCAAAAAGGAAAATATTATGGAAAATAATTTAGTTTTATACAGAAAATACAGACCGCAGAGTTTTTCTGAAATTATAGGGCAAGGGCACATTGTCCAAACTTTAACCAATAGTTTGGCTTCAAAGTCAGTCTCCCATGCTTATTTGTTTTCCGGGCCCAGGGGTTCGGGAAAAACCACCATTGCCAGAATTTTTGCCAAAGCCATAAATTGCCAAAAACAGTTTAACTCCGAGCCCTGCAACAAATGCGATTCCTGCCAAGAAATTATGGGAGCCAAATCAATGGATTTAGTAGAGATTGACGCCGCCAGCCATACTTCAGTTGACAATGTCAGAGAATTAATAGAAGGTATCAAATTTTCTCCGGTAAAGTCAAAATACAAAGTTTTCATTATTGACGAATGCCATCAATTATCAAAGTCTGCCGCTAACGCCTTATTAAAAACATTGGAAGAACCGCCCGCCCACGCCATATTTATGCTGGCAACTACCGAAGCCCACAAAATGATTCCCACAATTGTGTCACGTTGCCAAAGATTTGATTTTAAAAAATTACAGGTGCCAGAAATCATAAAAAAACTGGAATTTATTTTAAAAAAAGAAAATATTAAGTTTGACCCGTCAGCTTTGTCTTTAATTGCCTTAAACGCCCGCGGCTCTTTCCGCGATGCCGAATCTTTATTAGATAAGTGCATTAGTTTTACTGCAAAAGATGGCAAAGTAACTATACAGGAAATAAAAGAGCTGTTGGGCATTGTTGAAGTTGGCCAAATATCGCAACTGGTAGACTTTATTGTGCGACAGAATACAAGGGAGGCAGTTTTATACATAAATTCAATGGCAGACCAGGGAGTTGATTTGCAAGAATTTGCCAAAACTTTAGTTTTTTATCTAAGGCAGTCTTTGCTTTTAAAAATAAACCCAGAGCTAATAAACCCTCAAAATTCCGGATTTTCAGCAGAGGAAATAGAAAAGATGAAAGCCCAAACTGCTGACCTTGGCCAAAAAGAGATTCAAAGAATATTGGAATTGTTTATTGATGCCGAAAACAAAATGAAATACGCCACAATTTTGCAGCTGCCATTGGAACTGGCCATAGTGGATATAACGCATCATGAAGCGTGAAGCGTAAAACATGAAACATGAAACGTGAAAGATTTCAACGGCTCACTCCAATGAGCCGTTGATTTTTACTAAAAAAGTGGTATTATTAACTATTATTGCGGAGTGGTGTAATCGGTAACACGTCTGGCTTTGGACCAGAAGACTCTAGGTTCGACCCCTAGCTCCGCAACTCTAATATTAAAAATAGGTTCGCCGAGTGATAAACACTCGGCGTCCAGTGTTAATCACTGGACGAATCCAAGCCCCAGAGCCGTTATTTCAACGGCTCACTGGAGTGAGCCGTTGAAAATAATCGTAAAAAACTGTTTTTTAGAGTAAATCGGACGACGTCCGACGTCGTCCGATTTACTCTTTAATAGCTCTTTCAAAATAAGCCACAATTTTCACACCTGTGAAAATTGTGGAGTGTTTTATTCGTTCTTTTAGTAGTACCAAAGACAAAAGCATAGTGATTTCTATTACCTCATTAGCCACTTGACGCTTTTCTTATTTTTGCTACAATTAAAGCAGTATAATTAAAAATAAACAACAATATGAAAAACAATTTTTTCAAAAAAATTATTTTAATAAGTTGCTTCGTTGTTTTTGCGACAAGCATAAGCTGGGCAGTGGCGGCTGAAACAGACGATATTTACCAAAAAGTAGAATTGAAAGACCTGGGCTTTACCCAAAATAATGTTGGTACTTTGCCGACCAGCCCGTTTTATTTTCTAAAAGAGTGGGGCAGGGGCATTAAATTATTTTTTGCTTTTAATCCCTTAGTCAAGGCGAAAGTTGAATTAGAAATTACCAATGAAAAAGCGGCTGAAGCTTTTAAAGTAAATGAAACTTCTCTGGATGATACCTCGGCGATTTCCAGAGCCTTTGATAATTATAAAAATTCAGCTGAAAGGTTAAAAAATAAATTAGAAAGACTGTCAGAAACTTCAAAAAATCCCAACGTTAAGGAACTTATTGATAAAGTGGATGAAAGGCTGCAAAAGCACGAATTGCTTTTTGACCAATTAGCTGAAGAACATATTGGCAAGCCAAAATACGAAGACGTTGAAGATAAATTAAAAGTGCTGCGAGAAAAAACGGCCCAAGTTCTTTCTGAAGCCGGTGAAAAAGACGAAGATAAAAAAGAAAGAGCAAAAACAGCCATTGAAAATGCAGAGAAAACTTTAAAGTCACTTGGAGATGAAATAGTTAAGTTTATTGCTAATAGGCCAGATTTAGGCAGTAATGATCGTGTGGCCTTGCAACAGCTGTACGACAATGCCAAAGAACATTTAGAAAATGCCAGAAAAGTTTTTGCCGAGGAAAAATACGGTCAAGCCTTTGGACAAGCAAGGTCAGCTGGAGTTTTAGCAAGGAACGGATTAATGAAATTTTCTAGGGTTTTTCCAGAAACAAACAATAAAGAAGCGGCTTGTCCTTCTCCAGGACCAGCCTGTCCTTCGCCGCAAAAACCCGTCTGTCATGATGGCAAATGGTATTGCCGACTTTATCTGAGTGAAGAAGGAATAAAGCCAAAGTGTTCGCCCAGACCTCCTTGCCTTGATGCTACTCCAAAGTGTCTTTTACCAGAGCCAATCGGAGGTTGGTGTAAGTCAGATATTGTTTGCAGTCAAGAGTACGATCCGGTTTGCGGGACTAACGGCAAAACATATTCTAATAGTTGTATAGCTAAAGCAGCTGGAGCGGGTGTAAAATATAGAGGTCAATGCCAAGCCATGCCAAAAGAAGAATCTACGCTTTTGCCATCTTCAACTGGTACTGCTGTCCCTGAGACTTCTGGAGTTATGGAAACAAAAGTAATTAAGCAGTTTACTTTGGAAGCGGATGATAGCGGGTTTTATCCCACTCGGGAAATTACCGTCTTAAAAGGAACAAATGTGGAACTGACCTTTAAGGTGAGGAATTCTAATGTTTATTATGGAGGACTTCAATTCAGAAGTATAAAGTTTGATAGCGGTACAGTTAAACCAGGTAGCAGCGTAACAGTTAATTTTAATGCTGATCAATCTTTTAACTTTACTTCTTTTTGGCCTGCCACCGGATTTGTTAAAGCTGTGGGGAAGATTATAGTAGAATAATACAACTATCCATGGACTGACTTCGCGATTTTACCTGTTTCTGCAGACAGGCCTACCCGCAGAGGCAGGTCGTACGACAATATAAATTATATATTGTCATATTTTTTATATTCAGCTATTCTTTTAGTGTCCTACAAATAGTACGATCGTACTATTTGTAGGACAAAACCCAAGCGTCCCCAAAATTTCGCAATTGCGAAAATTTGGGGCGCTTTTAAAACTCAGATGTATAAAAAAGTTATCCACATATTGACTTGATTTTTGTATGGTAGAATAAATAAATATTTTTCTAATCTGCAATATCAGAATCTTAAAAACAAAGAATACTAATGAATAATAAATTTCTGAAATTAATTGCTTTGGGCGGTGTTTTTTTAACGTTCTCTTTAATTTTGTATTCATTTTTGACGCTGCAATCTGTTACTAAAGTCGCTGCCCAAGGGGGTATAGGATTGGATCCGTGTGAAGATCCAAATGATAAAGAAAATTGCAAAAAAGTTAATATATGCAGCAGTATAAAATTAGATGACTCCAAATGTATAGAAATAGAATGCGACAAGAGGGATGAAAATTGCGAGAAGAAGAAGGATGAGTGCAACAGAGATATAGTCTGTAAACAAAACAAATATACTGCCTGCGAAGATGGAATATGTAGATTAAAAGATGGACTTGCTAAAAGAGAGTGCGATTTTATTGGTCTTTCATGTGGTGGCGGTGGAGGAGGTACAGGTGGTACAGGAGGAGGATTTATAAGCGGAGGCTTCATTGGAGGACTTTTAGGAGGCCTCGGAGGAGGCACAGGTGGCACAGGAGGAGGATTTGTTAGTGGAGGCTTCGTTGGAGGTCGTCTTGGAGGACTTTTAGGAGGCCTCGGAGGAGGTACTACCACCGGGGGGACAACCATCGGTGGAGGCTTCATTGGAGGTCTTGGAGGACTTTTAGGAGGCCTCGGAGGAAGTACTACCACCGGGGGGACGACAACCGGAGGCACCACTACCGGAGGCACCACTACTGGAGGCACCACTACAGGAGGTACTACTACGACTGGAGGTACTACCACCGGGGGGACGACAACCGGAGGCACCACTACTGGAGGCACCACTACTGGAGGTACTACGACAGGAGGCACCACTACTGGAGGCACCACCACAGGAGGTACTACGACAGGAGGGGGAACAAATGGAGGCGCCGGAGGCACAGGTGGTGCTGGCGGATTAGGAGGTCCAGGAGGCGCCGGAGGAACAGGTGGCGCAGGCGGATTAGGAGGTCCAGGAGGCGCCGGAGGCCCAGGTACGGACGGAGGTCCTCCACCGCCTAAACAAAGACAGATGTGCGCAGAAAGTCCAGGCGGGGGCAAGCAGTGCATAAGCGTGCCTTGTCCATTAGGTACATGCGATGATGATCCCTCTTGTTTAGATGGAACATGCGGCGCTCCTCCTCCAGCTCAGTGCGGACCTAATTCAGAATACTGCACACCAAAAGGAAAAATTAAGATAATTAAAGAAACCAGAGGAGGAGACGGGAAGTTTTCTTTCATCTTTTGGCCTACTATTGAAGGAGCTGTAGTTGAAACTAAAGGTTCCGGCAATAAACCGTATCAGTACGGGAATGGAGAATCCAAAGAAATTGAGGTGCCAATGCAAAAGATATTAAATCCCGACGGAAGTTTCAAAGAATGGTCTAAATCAGTTAATCTTTACATAGGAGAAGAGGTAGGCGAACTTTACACCGAAGAACAGTTTCTACTGGCTCCCTACTGGCGGCCAGGCGACCCGGTGCAGGATATAAGGGTTAAGTGCGACAAAAAATATACGGCTCCCCACAATTATTATTATCCTTCAGATCCCCGCTTGTCCGATCCCTACGCATTTTATGTTCCTCCCTTTGATCCTTATTACCTCTATGACTCCTATTATCCAACCGATACATTTTACCCGCCGTTTGATATGTATGACCCCGATTTGCCCTTTGATTCGCGCTACGGGAGATACTACGGTTATTATGGCTACTACGGCTATTCCGGGTGGTATTTCCCATACTACTCCTATAGTTCATATCCCTGGTACTACTATCCTTGGTCCTACGGTTGGAGGTCAGGTGTTCAGGTTACTGTTAATGTCAACGAGTTGACAACCTGCACTTTCTGGAACACCGCTAGGGGAAATCTAATTATAGCCAAAGACACTCAAGGCGGAGACGCCAAGTTTCAATTTGAAGCAAAGCATAATCCTCCTGATTGGAAGGGATACGACTTTAAAACGAGCGTCAGCACCAAAAACAAACAGGGCAAAAGGATAAGACTGCTCACGGTGGGAAACTATGATCTAAAGGAGCTTTTGCCAGAAGGCTGGGATATCAACAAAGTGGTTTGCTTGGACGACAAAGGAAACAAAGTAGGCAGGCCGGAAAAGAAAAGGGTTAATACCAGTACTATAGATAGGGCTAAGTGTGTCCCAAGTCCCGGTGACGAAAGCTGGAAATGCGAGAGAGTTAATTGCACCGAACAAGATGTTAAAGATAGTCTGTGTTGGAATGAGTGCAGTGATAACAAAGATTGTCCAGAGGGGTTTGGCGGTATTTATACCGGCAAGGTGGAAGGCATCCCCATAAGGTACGCTAAAACCGTTACCTGCACCTATGACGACACGGCCATTGGTACTTTAAAAATCGTAAAGGAAACGGAAGGCAAAGATATTAGAAGATTTTTTCCTGGAGGGACGGGGATGTGTGTCCAATCTCCCGGTGACCAAAGCTGGAGGTGCGAGAAATGCACGGAAGAGCAAATTAAGGAAGGCAAGTGCCGCAACGAATGTGGCAAGAACCCAGATTGTCCTCTAAGCAAAACCAGCCGGCTGTTTTTCTCCTATGCCATTTCGCCGGGAACCAGCTTTACCAACATAAAAATTGACAAGGTTGTCGGCAGTAACCCAAGAAATGGCAAGGGTGAGACGGAACTGAAACTGATATCCGGTAACGACTATATTATTGATGAGATAACTCCCGCCGAGTGGCTGCCAGAGCAATACGACAGTGAAAAGCTTCTGCCATATTGCGTCATTCAGGGTGAAGATAATAATAAAGATGGAAAAGATGATGAAGTCGGTGTGCCCATTGTGGGAGGAAGCAGGGTGACCGAGCTCCCCATTAAAGCGGGCAAGATAACAGTTTGCACGTTTGTCAACTCATTCATTGAGGAAGGCGGTGGCAGGGGCGGCGGCGGAGGAGAATTTGAGGAAGAGCCAGAAGCAGAAAGTTTTGAGCCTCTATAAAATGCAATACCCTGGTTCAGATAATATAACAAAAACCCGAAATTTACCTCGGGTTTTTGTTTAGCGATATATCATGTTTTTTGCGGCCGCAAAAAACATGATATAGTAAAATTTGAGCGAAGCGAAAACCCAGCACTTATTTTGTTAACAAAATAAGTGCTGGGTGCTCAATTAGTTCGCATGTTAAAAGAATTAAATAATAAATTTTTATTGGCTTCGGTTTTTGTGACTGGCACTGCAGTGCTGATTATTGAGATAATAGCAATAAGGATTCTCTCGTCTCATTATGGCAACACCATTTATACAACTTCCTCAGTAATAGGAATCGTTTTGGCTGCTCTTTCTTTAGGCTACTACTTTGGAGGGGTGATATCGGACAAGTATCCAGACCGCCGTATTTTTTACAGCATTATTTTTGTATCGGGATTTTTGGTAATATTTATGCATATTTTAGCTAAAACCTTATTACCATTATTATCAATATTATTTTCAATTGTCCAAGGCCCGCTTATTTTTTCTATTCTTCTTTTTTTTATGCCAGCTTTTTTTCTGGGAACACTTTCTCCTTTTGCAATAAAACTTTATCACCTTGATAGGGCAGAAACCGATACCGTTGGTAAACATTCAGGGCAAGTATTTTTCTGGTCTACCGTAGGTAGCATCATAGGCAGTTTATTATCTGGTTTCTGGCTTATTCCTCATTTTGGCATTAATGCCATTGTAATGGGTACAGGAATTTCACTTGGTTTATGGGGACTGTTCGGTTTTTTGATATTTAAGCTAATAAGCAAAAAAATCATAATTGCCATAATTTTAATTTTTGTATCACAAATACTTTTATTAATTTTGTATTTACCCAAAAAACAGTCTAATGTTCTCTATGAAAAAGATGGTTTTTACGAAAGAATAAAAATATCAGACGGATTATGGCAAGGTAATCCCACTCGTTTTCTTTTTCAGGACATAAGCTATTCAGCCGCCATGTATTTAAATTCTTCAGAGCTCGTTTACCAATATACCAAATACTACGAACTTTATAAGTTATTAGTCCCTCAAGCCAAAAATGCTTTTATCATCGGCGGCGGGGCTTATTCAATACCAAAAGCCCTTTTGAAAGATTTACCGGATATTAAAATTGACGTTACAGAAATTGAGCCGGAATTATTCAAACTGGCAAAGAAATATTTTAACCTTCAAGATACTACCCGTTTAGCTAATTACACAGAAGATGGTCGCAGGTTTTTAAATAAAAGCCCAAAAAAGTACGACATCATCATCAGCGACGTCTATTATTCTTTTTTTCAGATACCCATTCATTTTACCACCAAAGAATTTTTCAGTTTGGCAAAAAACAGACTATTAGACAACGGGGTTTTTATAGGTAATTTTGTCGGCAATATTGATGCAGAATCTCCGTCATTCACCTTATCAGAAATAAGAACATTTAAAGATATTTTTCCTAATAGTTATTTTTTTGCCGTTGATTCTCCAGAATCAAAAAAGGCACAAAACATTATTTTCTTAGGCATTAATGGTAATAAAAAAATTGATTTTAACAACAGTAAAATTTTAAAAAACCCTGATTCCATAATTAACGACTTGGCCCATAAAAATATTGATTTGAGTAAATTTAACTTTTCTTATTACAAAGAACTTACGGATGATTTTTCGCCCATTGAGTATCTTGTTAGCAGAGCCATTAACCAACAGTATAATACATGGTAGTCTTACTTACTACAATATTTATTGGAGGATTCTTTATTAATTTGCTCTACGAACTTTTGCATAGCCTTTTATACAAAACTTGCCTTGAATCTCCCTTGCCAAATTACCTGTACTTAATTTTAAAAGCAGCTCTTTTTGACGGGATAACAATAACTACCATATATTTTATTACTTATTTAGTTTTTCAAAACAAAAATCCCTTTAATAATTATTTTCAGCTTGTTTTATTTTGTCTTATTGGTTTGCTTTTTGCCTTCTTATACGAAAAATATTCTTTATATCAAAAACGCTGGGAGTACTCAGATAAAATGCCTTTGATTTTTTCCGTCGGAGTGACTCCAACTATACAACTGGCATTGACTGGATTTTTAGTTCTCCACTTTACATTTAATTTTGCTTAAATTAAAATTAATTAATACAAATTTTACAATTCAAAATAAGGTCGACGATATAAACTGGATAATTTTAATATTTAATAATGAAATGCGCAGAATAACTTTAATAATAATTGTCATTATTCTCATTGCGGCGGCCGTATGGGTTTTGACGGTTCTTTTTGGCCTTTGGCAGGGTAGAAGCGGACAACAAATTAACGGTGAGGCGGGCCAGGTTCCAAGAAAATTTGCAGTTGAAGAAACAGAGGTGGAAATAGTCAGATTGGGGCAAGGATTGGGGGCCCAAGCCGGAGATTTTCTGACCGTAGAGTATGTAGCTATGTTGGAGGACGGTAAAGAAGTTGACTCCACTTATGACCGAGGAGTGCCTTTTCGCTTTGAACTGGGGGCAGAGAAAGTAATCAAGGGTTGGGATCTGGGTTTAGTGGGGATGAAAATTGATGAAAAAAGGAAATTAACCATACCACCGGAGATGGCCTACGGAGCCTTAGGGCTTGCCATTGCCGGCATTCCGCCCAACGCCACTTTAATTTACGAAATTGAATTATTGGGTATCAGTACGCCGTGACCGCCCAAGCTTTACTTTTTACCTTGTCCTGCATAGGAATTAGCGAGACGGTCTATTTGATAAAAAAACGGTTAAGTCTGCAAAAACCCTTCTGCCCAATAGGAGAAAACTGTTTAGCCGTTTTAGAAAGTAAGTACAGTCGGATTTTTATTGTTCCCAACGATATTTTGGGGCTTTTGTTCTACATCTTTACTTCTGTTATAACTGTTCTTTTGGTTATCGGAGTTGGCCCCTTGCTGATGTTAAGCATTGCCATGAAGATAATGGTAATTTCTGGATCTCTGCTGTCGGTTTTTTTTACCTATTTGCAATTTAAGGTTATCAAGGCTTGGTGTGTTTGGTGCTTAATATCAGCTTGTACAATTTGGCTTATGGGAGTTACAATACTATTAAGCGATTCAATAAAATGAGCAAAGTTTCATTCCATATATTAAGAGTTGGCATGGCTGTTACTTTTATTTGGATTGGTGTTTTAATTTTAAAGTCGCCAGAATCCTGGGGAGGGTATTTACAACCCTGGGCAGTTAAGCTTTTGCCATTTGGCATTAGTCAAGCTATGATAAGTACGGCTCTATTAGATATTATCATAGGCGTTTTTCTTTTAGTTGATTGGCTGACTTGGTTAGCAGCTAGCCTTGGTACTATACACCTCATAATTGTGCTTTTAGTAAGCGGTATCTCAGATATTACTATTCGCGATATTGGTCTCTTGGCAGGTACAATTGCCATTTTAATAGACTCCCTGCCGTTTTATTTCAAAAGATTATTTATTAAA
>CAYIDV010000010.1:0-17344 GCA_964362315.1 uncultured Candidatus Saccharibacteria bacterium | reverse complement strand
AAGTATAAAAAATGCGGTCTTATTAACACCCCGTACCATAATAGTATCAAGTAGTTATATCTTGTCTTTTGTGCGGCCGCATAAAAGACAATATGCATTATTTATGAAAAAAAATAACTTTTCTTCTCTAAAAGATACGGAAGAGCGAATAAAATACGGATTGTTAAGACAAATTAAAGAGGAAATAATAAATTTAAAAGAATCTCCGCTTTATAAAGAGAGAATAAAAAATAAAGTTTTTCCTGTTATTGGTGAAGGAAGCCATGATGCCAAAATAATGTTTATTGGGGAGGCGCCGGGTAAAAACGAAGCGGCAACTGGTAAACCTTTTTGCGGGGCGGCTGGCCAGATTTTGACTGAATTGATACAGTCAGTTGGCTTGAAAAGAGATGATGTTTATATTACCAATATTGTAAAAGACAGGCCACCAAACAATAGAGACCCATTGCCAGAAGAAATAAAAATGTACGCTTCCTTTTTGGACAGGCAAGTTGAAATTATAAAGCCAAAAATAATCGCCACATTAGGCAGGTACTCAATGGCTTATATTATGCAGAAATTCGGATTACAAAAGGAACTAAAATCAATAAGCCAAATTCACGGAAAAGTTTTTGATGTAAGTGGAGTAAAGGTTATTCCTTTGTACCACCCGGCCGTTGCCTTGTACCAAAACGGCTTAAGAGAGCAAATGTTTGAAGATTTTAAAGTAATAAAAAACGTTCTGTAAGTATTGCGAGGGGCATTGCGGGGTCGGACCTTGCAATAACTTATAATGGTTTTTATTGTTTCCACCAGATAATGGTAAGGTAGCCAGACAGTATCAAAAAGATAAGTATTAACAATGGTATCAGTGGATAGAAAAATTCCGGCTGAGCGGTTCCAAGGACGATTCCAAGAGAAAGCAAGGCTATCTTAAACAAACTTCCCTGCCACCATTTTAGGGTGAAAGATTTAAAAAAAATCATATTTTATTATTTTTTTCCTAATTTAAAACCAATGTAAACTAAGTAACCAGCTACAACAATAGCTACCCAGCTTAACCACATTGGTACTATCCAACCACCAATGACGGCATGCCAACCATAAAAGATTCTTAATAGGTGAAGAATGGCTATGGCTGAAAAGATTGCGGTCGTAGTCAAATAAAATGTTTTGTTTTTCATATTTTTATCTTTTATAAAATATTTTGACCTTTTTAAATAATTATATCATAATTTAAAATATATATGTCTACAAAAAGCAGGATAATACTTTGGGTATTTATATTATTGGTGTTAGCAGCTGGCGGTTTTTACCTTAAAGGCGATATTTTAAAAATCTACAATGATTTTGGCAAGAATTTAAAAAAGTTAGAGAAAACAGATTTAGGAGATATTGTAACTGAATTTAAAAGGGAAGTTTTGGCGCCAGCGCCGTTAAATGTAGGAGGAAAAGAAACTCAGACAGTATTAGTCAAATCTAAAGTAATAGCCGAGACAAATATTCAAAGATATAATAACGGTTTATTGCCACCTTTAGTTGAAAATACAAAGCTTAGCCAAGCTGCCCTTGCAAAAGCCAATGATATGTTCAAAAACCAATATTTTGAGCATATTTCTCCATCTGGTATTGACCCTGGCACATTGGTAAAAAATTACGGATACGATTATATAGTTACAGGAGAAAATCTAATATTGGGTAATTTTAAAGATGAAAGAGAGGTTGTACAACATTGGATGGATAGCCCGGGTCACAGAGCTAATATATTAAATGACAGGTTTACTGAAATTGGGGTGGCAATTGTAAAAGGAAAATATAACGGCAAAACAGTTTGGATTGGCGTTCAAGAATTTGGCTTGCCGCTCTCTGTCTGCCAACAGCCGGAACTTGCTTTAAAGAATCAAATTGATTACAACAAAAATCGCTTAGATAACCTTATCATCCAAATAGACGCCAAAAGAATAGAAATTGAAAGCACCAATCCAAGGTCTCCAAAATATAATCAGTTGGTTGACGAGTATAACCAATTGGTAGCTCAGTATAACCCCTTGGTGCAAGAAACCAAAAATCTCATTTTACAATATAACAACCAAATTAATATTTTTAACCAATGTGTAACCGGACAATGAATTTGAAACTGGAATTAAAATAAGCTAAGATTAGCAAGTAAATATTCTCACATTCTCGAGAATGTGAGAATGTTGATAATAGAGAATCATGAAAAACTCAAAACAAATTGAAAAACATTTAAAAGGTGTCGCTAATCATAGAAGAATTGACATTTTACTTTTAATTTCCAAAAGCCGAGGAATAACATTAGAACAAATTTCGGAAAGTTTGAATTGTAATTTTAAAACTGTTTCCGGCCATACCTTAAAATTAGTAAGCGCAGGATTAGTTAATAAGGACTACAAAGGAAGGGCAATTTTACATTCGTTATCTCCCTACGGAAAAATTTTTGTGAAATTTATTGCTGATTTTAAAAGATTGTAAAATTCGTAAAAAATTAACAGTTAATTACCATCACATTCTGACATTCTCGAGAATGTCAGAATGTGATGGTTTGGGGGAGTGATAATTAAAAGATGAGATTTACTATTGTTTCTGATACGCACGATAATATTAAAAATTTTAATAAAGTTATTGATTTTTTGAATGCTCAAAAAATCAGTGTTATTTTGCATTGCGGAGATATTACCAGCCAAGAAACTATAGGTGAAGCGACAAAAAATTTTAAAGGGGAGATAAAATTTGTAAAAGGTAATGGCGATTATGAGTTGGTTAGTATTCCAGAAACTATGGAGGTTGAGTTGGATGGTAAACGTATTTTTTTTAACCATTATCCTGATGTTGCTAAAAAAGCGGCAGAATCTGGCAAATACGATTTAGTTTTTTACGGACATACGCACAGGCCTTGGGAAGAAATAGTAGGGAATTGCAGATTAGTAAATCCAGGCGAAGTGGCTGGCCAACGCTTCAAACCAACTTTTGCCATTTACAATACAGAAACCGATAAATTAGAGCTGAAAATTTTAGAAAATTTATAAAAAAAAGAGGCATATCTGCCTCATGTGTTTATATCAAAGGAAAAGACTCATTCAGAATCTCTTCACCTGTTGCTTTAGGGTTGACGTCAATTATATATCTGTTAATCTGGCTATTTGCCTGACGAATATGTTTTCTCATTTCTTCAATGTCAGTTTCAATAAAGTATGTTGTAAATCCACTATTCCACACTTCAACTAATTGACTTATCTCGCTATCTGCTTCTACCAAAAACTCCTCAGCTTTCTCTTTAGACGTGAAGCCTAACAAGACAGTCTTTCCAAATGATAACGGAATATCATTAGGAAAGTTTCTCTGGACATCAATGTCTCTTCTGGCAATAATAATCCAGAATTTACTCATATTTGTCTCCCTTCCTAAGGATAGTAACAAGGTTTGTCTAGGTGCTAATAAGATTATAAGATATGAACATGAATTAGTCAAGTTTGACATAATGTTAATTACTTGATACAATCCAAATAGTTCTGGGTGCTCTTAAACAACTCTTTAACAAAGGAGGATTTCGATGAAAATCCGTGTTTTTCTACCAGCGTTCAATGTCGGAAAAAACATTAAAGAACTTCTTAAAGAGTTTAGTGATGTTGTCTTCATTATTGAACGTAGCGGGTACGCTATGGAAGTTCTGGTCATTGATGACTGCAGCACTGATGATACAAAGAATGTATTGAACCAGTTGCATTACAATTGGTTGCTGGTGAAAAGTAACGAAGTTAACATTGGCAATGCCGGCAATATTATTGCCGGATACCAATGGAGTATTGAATCAGATTTCGGAGCGGATGTGGTAGGTTGTATGGATGCGGATGGAGAACATTCCCCATATGCATTAGTCCGACACCTAAAGATGATCAAGGACGGCCTGTGCGATAGCGTAGTAGGAAGCATCATCTTTCCTGACCATGATTGTAACTACCACGACCGCAACATGATGAGGTTTTGGGGTGGAATGCAATCTGTAATGGCCGGAGTTGATGGGATGTTCTACATACAGTCTCCAGGCTACAACCTCCATCAGCGATTCCGGGTTGCAGAAGCTCTAAGGCTGCTCGAAGAGTACAAAAACTTCTTTGCTGGAGCATCAAAAGATCCTTTTCCGCGCTGGGGTTTGCACGGAGTGATGATTTATCTTATTGCCGTAGGGACTAAAGCCCAAGTCAAAGCGGTATACCTTGAATGTTTCGGCAAATCACCCAATCGTACACTGGACAAGTTGATACTACAGGCAAATGCGGCAAGCATTCACAGCACAATGCTTACTAAGTTTCTTCCAAAAACTTAACTAAAACTAGGGGGTTGCGTGTCTTTAGCACAACTCCTTTTTATTTATATTATTTTGGTTTATTTTTTTGTTATAAAGAGTTATAAAGAAACAAATGGAACAAAAAAACAATAAACAAAAGACAAGGGTAATTGTAATGGCTGGAGCGAGAATGAAAGAAGTTAAGAAAAGAGGCAAAAAAGAATGGGTATTTCCGCTAATAATCAAAAAAACAAAAGAAGGAAAATTACCAGTTGAAGTTTCTGGAGGGGATATAAGAATGAGGGCAGTCAGTATTATTTATCAGGGTTATTTGAAAAGTAAAAGGCCTAATGAAAATTTACTTATACTTGTCACAGGCGGGAGAGAAAAATCGGGCCACTCAAGGTCATTCCAGGCCAAGAAAAAACTTGTTAAAGATTACAATATCCCCAGAGAAATCATTAAATCTTTAGGAGGCAAAGGTTCAACACTGGGAAATGTAAAAGCTGTTTTTAGTTTTATAAAAAAGAATAAAAAACTTTTCTCACAAATCAAAGAAATTGAAATAGTGACAAACGATTTTCATATTATAAGAGCTTGGTTAATGTTTTCGTTTGAGTCATATAAACTTAGCAGAAATAAAAATTTAAAAATTAAAAACCAGGACATTAAAAAGATAAAGAAGATTTTAGACAAATCACTTGGCCAATCAACCTATAAAGAAGCTATGAAAAAAATTGAAAGTATAATGAAACCTTATTTAAGTCAGTTGAGTTTTAAGGTAAAACCTATTATTGCGGAAAATATCATTGCCTCCTCTGGGTTAATTGGTAAAGTATACAGAGAATTTATTATAAGGAACAAATGGTTTCAAAAAACCAGGAAGCTGGAGAAAAAAGGGATTATAGATTTTTTAAATGGTAGGTACAAATAAAAGAAACGAAAAACACAAGATAAAATCTTGTGTTTTTCGTTGAAACATATTATCATATTAAATTATTATGCAAAGCAAGTATTGGATTTTTATTGGAATTTTAGTGCTGGCAGTGTTGGCTGGAAATTTTATTTATCCCAACTATTTTAACCAAGCGGTTGATTTTTTAAATAGTAAATTTTCCTGGAGTCTGCCCCATTTTTGGTCAAGGTCTTATGTTTTGGGTTTGGACTTGCAGGGTGGAGTTAATTTAACTTACCAGGCAGATTTGAGCACGGTTTCAGACAAGTCAGTGGCAATGCAAGGATTGAGGGATGTTATTGAAAGAAGAATCAATTTGTTTGGCGTGTCAGAGCCGGTTGTCCAAATTGAAGGACAAGACAGGTTAATGGTTGAATTGCCCGGAGTAAAAGATGTTCAGCAAGCCATTCAAATGATTGGCCAGACGCCCTATCTGGAATTTGACGAGCAACGCGACCAAGCCGAAACACAAAAGATTTTAGATAAGATAAAAGAAATTCAAGCAGCCCAAGAGAAAGGAGAAGACATAACTAAAATAGAAAATTGGCAGATTGCCCTGCAGAACCCCTATTTTAAGCCGACCGAATTGACCGGAAAATACTTGTCAAAAGCCAATGTTATTTTTGACCAGACAACTTACAGACCCCAAATAGAGCTTGTTTTTAACAGCGAAGGGGAAAAATTGTTTGCCGATATTACAGCAAGAAATATTAAAAAGCCCTTAGCTATTTTTTTGGATGGGGCTTCTATTGTTGATACAAACGGTGATGACAAGATAGATAACAGTGATTTATATGCACCAATTGTGCAAGACAAAATAACCGGCGGCAGGGCAGTTATCACAGGAAATTTAAATGTTAAAGAAGCAAATGAAATTGCAAGAAGATTAAATTCAGGAGCTTTACCTGTAAAGATTGGAAGCCCCATTTCGCAAGAAACAATAGGGCCTACTTTGGGAGAACAATCTCTTAAAAAATCTCTTTTAGCCGGCATTTACGGTTTTTTAGCCATAATTTTGTTTATGATTTTGTTTTACAGGCTGCCTGGTTTATTAGCCTCTATTGCCCTAATAATCTATGTTGCTATTGTGCTTTCCCTGTTCAAATTAGTTCCGGTAACATTGACTTTATCTGGCATAGGAGGATTTATTCTGTCTATAGGAATGGCTGTTGACGCCAATATTTTAATTTTTGCCAGAATGAAAGAAGAAATTAAACAGGGCAAGGGGCTGCAGCTGGCAATTAAAGAAGGATTTAGCCGCGCCTGGCCGTCAATCAGAGACAGCAATTTAAACTCCTTGCTTGTTTGCGCCATTTTATTTTTTGTTTCCACTTCTTTTATCAAAGGGTTTGCCTTGACTTTGGCTCTGGGAATTTTGATTAGTATGTTTTCAGCTATTTTCATTACAAGGATATTTTTACAAGTTTTTATCAGCCAAAGGCTCGAAAAATTTAGATGGCTTCTTTAATCAGTGTATAGCCCAGCTTATAGAGTTTAGTTAACTAGACGCTATACCATAAACGCTAAACCCTAAAATGTTTAATTTTACAAAATATTCAAAAATCTATTATATTTTTTCTGGCGTTTTGATTGCTGCTTCAATTGCATCACTGGTTCTTTTCGGTTTAAAATTCGGCATTGAATTTACCGGAGGAAGCAACATGGAAATTGAGTTCCAAGATAAAAGGCCTGCCAACGACAAAGTTTTAAAGCAACTTTCAGAATTAAGCCTTGGAGAGGTGATTTTGCAGCCGATTGGAGAAAAAAACCTGGTCTTAAGGTTTAAGCAAGTTGATGAGGCAACCCATCAGCAAATAATTTTAAAGTTAAACGAATTGTCACCTTTGCAGGAAAAAAGCTTTCAGTACATAGGGCCATCAGTAGGCAGGGAACTTAGGAATAAAACACTAATAGCCATAGCCTTGGCTTTATTGGCAATAACGGCATACATTGCCTTTGCCTTCAGAAAAGTTTCCAGACCCGTCGCTTCCTGGAAGTACAGTTTAACCTCATTGTTTGCCCTTTGTCATGACATTTTAATACCCTTGGGAGTTTTTTCTGTTTTGGGCAGATTTTACAACGCCGAAATTACAATTCCAATCATCGCTGCTTTGCTTACCATTCTTGGTTTTTCCATTCACGACACCATAGTTATTTTTGACAGAATCAGGGAAAATATTTTGAAAAGGGGAATGGGGTTATTCAACGAAGTTGTTGATTGGAGCTTGAATCAAACTTTAGGCAGGTCAATTAGCACTGTTGCCACAACCTTGCTTGCCATGGTTTCAATATTCTTTTTTGGAGGCGAAACACTTAAATATTTTTCTTTAGCTTTGATTATTGGAATTACTTCGGGGGCCTATTCTTCAATTTTTATCGCCAGCCCCCTGCTTGTTACATGGCAGAAATGGAGTGAAAGAAGGGCTTAAAACAGATAAAATTTCTTAAACTATTGACACTAAAACTTAAAAGGTGTATAATTAGATATTAGGGTCAATTATTTAAATAAAATGGAAAAAACTAATTATTCTGAGTCTGAGGTTTCTGCCGTCTGGCAAACTCTTGCGACTCGTCAAAACTACACAAAGCTTACCAAAGGAGTTTCAACAAAAATCAAGAATATCTTTGATAGGCGTTTTGGCATTAACGCCGGTCAACCAGAAACTTTAGAGTCAATTGGAAAGAGCTTAAAAATTACCAGGGAAAGAGTGCGCCAAATAGAGGAAGCCGGTTTTAATTACATAAGAAAAAATAATAAAGAAGCAATAGACAAAATTTTTGGGGAGTTTACTGCTTACTTTGAAGACAGAGGCGGTTTCAAAAAAGAAGACATAGCTTTGGCAGAGTTAGGTGGAAAAAACAATAAGCCCTATGTTTTGTTTTTACTTGCCCTTGGCGGGGAGAGATTTTCCAAAGTCTGCGGCAAAAAAGACTATCACTACTTCTGGTCAATTACACAAGACTCAGGAAAAAAAGTTAAGGAAGTGCTCAATGCCTTGGTTAATGATTTTAAAAGTCAAGGAAAACTTTTGGATAGAAGTGAAGTAATGGCAAACTTTGCCTCAAAATACAACTTAAACAGCCAAGTTTTGGATTCTTATCTTGAAATTTCCAAAAAGATACAGGAAAACAAAGAGGGAAAACTGGGGTTAATAGATTGGCCCGAAATAAAACCAAGGGGCGTTAGAGACAAAGCTTTTTTGGTGTTTAACAAAGAACAGAAACCTTTGCATTTCAGAAAAATTACCGAATTAATAGATTCTTTAGAATACAATACCTCTAACAGAAAAGCCCATCCTCAAACCGTTCATAACGAATTAATCAAAGATTCAAGGTTTGTATTGGTTGGCAGGGGAACATATGCCTTGCGAGACTGGGGCTACTTTCCAGGAACCATTAAAGACGTCATTACCAAAGTCTTGAAAGAAAATCAGCAAGGAGCGGTACAGGATGATGTGGTCAAAGAAGTATTGGCACAAAGATTTGTGGCAAAAAACACCGTTCTCATCAACTTAAATAACAAAAAATATTTTAACAAGGACTCAGAAGGCAAGTATTTCTTAAACGGAAGATATACTGCCTAATTATGTCTAATCACTAAAAAACTACCCGCTAAACCAGGTAGTTTTTTAGTGGTTTAAGCCAAAATTTAAAAACACTACGTTCTGCCTATTTATTTTTAACGGCTACTATAGTCTATAGTAGCCGCTAAAAATAGTCGGAAAGCTATTGCTAGGTCTGACCTCGCAATAGCTAAATCCCTATTAAACTTAATGAGATTTACTTTATGCTCTTTAACAGCTATAATATAAGAATATGGTCTATTTTTTCTGGGAATTTATCGTTCTGGCAATTACCACTGTTGTTTTTTATATAATCTTTTTCTCGTTGATTTACTACTGGCATGAGGCAAATGTTACCTTTGTCATAGTACCCCTTATATATGCTTTTGAATTTTTTTTATTGGGATTTGTTATAATTTTGCTATTCTCACTGATTCGTTATTTACCAGATATATTAACAGGGTAAAAATTTAAAATTAAAAATTCTCACTAATATGCCCAAAATTTCTGATTATTTCTTTTGGTTAAAATGGGTTGATAAAATCATCTTTGCCACACTTTGGTGGGCAATTATAATGGCAATCGTCTTTTGGCTGCCCTTTTTAAGGCCCTGGTGGTGGCTGTTTCTGCCATTGCTGCTTTCCATGGAGTTAAAGAAATTGTATTTATGGTGGATACGTTGGGATTTTAATTATAGTAAAAAGCAATGGAAAGTTTTGGAAATTGTTTCACCCAAAGAACTGTTAACCCCGTTAAAGGCAATGGAAGACGTTTTTACGGTCATTTGGCCAACTATTTATGATATGCCCACCTGGAGAGAAAGGTGGTGCGAGGGGATTTTGAACTATGCTCCCAACTGGATGTCTTTTGAAATATCCAGCATTGAAGGTAAGATCCATTTTTACATGAGGATTGATGCCAACCACAAGTTAAGCTTAGAGTCAGCCCTTTTTTCGCATTATCCTGATTTAGAGATTCATGAAGTCTCAGATTACACCAGGGATGTTCCTCGAAATATTCCCAATGAGGAATGGAATGTTTACGGAGAAGATTTTATTTTAGGAAGACCTGATCCTTACCCAATCAAAACATACGAAAAATTTTTTGAGCCGCAAGGAGAAAAAATTTCAGCTGAAGAAAAAAGAATAGACCCTATATCTTCTCTGCTAGAAGCGTTATCAAAACTGGGTCCGGGAGAACAATTTTGGTTGCAATTTACTTTAGCTTCAGTGGATGATAAATATGAGCCGACACTGAAAAAAGAAGCAGAAAGAATTATTAGCAAAGTGGCCAAACGCCCGAACAATAAAACAGTTACCTTTGCTGATGAATTGGCTATAGATATTCGCAATCTTATTCTTGGTCCTATAAAAGAGGGAGCGGGCGAAAAAGCGACCTACAAATGGGTTGAGGCTGCTAAATCTGAGGGGGGAGAAAGAGAAATGGTTATTACTCCGGGTGAGAGGGAAATTATTACAGAAATTGAAAATAAAATAAAAAAGCCATTATTCAGAACAAGTATAAGAGGAGTTTATGTGGCTAAAAGAGAGAATTTTAAATCCAGCCATAAGATTCTTGCCAGGTCTTACTTTGCCCACTTTCAGAGCCAAAACTTAAACTATCTGAGATTTTCTACGGCTACCAGGCCTAAAACACAATATTTTTTCAGAAAAAGGATACCATTTTTAAGAACCAGAAGAATGTTCAGGAATTTTGTTTTGAGATTTACTCCCTTTTTTCCTGACAGAAGAAAGGAATGTCCTATTTTAAGCACCGAGGAGTTGGCAACCATGTTTCATTTCCCTGTAAAAATTACCGGACTGGCTTTGCCTACAATGCAGTCAGTTGAGTCTAAGAAGGGCGGCCCGCCTCCCAATCTGCCCACTGAGTAGGTATTAGATTTTGGATGTTGGTTTTTTAAATAAATGCTAATATCTATCACCCAACACCTAACACCAAATATGAACAATAATCAAGGAATAATATTTTTTGGATTGACATCTTTCAGAAACGAAAGAAAGAAGTTTGGCATCAAACCTGATGATCGCCGGAGGCATTTTTATACCATTGGTAAAACCGGTATGGGCAAATCAAACCTGATGGAAAATATGGCAATTCAAGATATTGCAGCTGGACATGGCTTGGCTTATATTGACCCCCACGGAGAGGGGGCTGAGAAACTTCTTGATTTTGTGCCTGCCAATCGGATTGAAGATGTGGTATTTTTTAACCCAGCTGATTTGGATTATCCCATTGCCTTTAATGTTATGGAAAAAGTGGATTTTAAGTACCGGCATTTAGTGGCTAACGGTTTAATGGGAGTTTTTAAAAAAGTCTGGCCTGATGTCTGGTCAGCCAGAATGGAATATATCTTAAATAACTGCATTTTGGCTCTTTTAGAGTATCCCGATTCAACTCTGCTGGGCGTTAACAGAATGTTGGCTGATATTGAATATAGAAATGAAGTAGTGGCTAAAGTCAAAGACCCAATTGTCAAATCTTTCTGGGTCACTGAGTACGCCAGATACACTCAACGCTATGAAATAGAGGCTACTGCCGCCATTCAGAATAAAGTAGGCCAATTCATTTCCAACGCTTTAATAAGAAACATTATTGGACAGGTAAAATCAACTATTGATATGAGAAAAGTTATGGACGAAGGTAAAATATTAATCTTGGATTTGTCAAAAGGCAGGATTGGCGAGGACAATTCAAGGCTCTTGGGCGCTTTGCTTATCACCAAGCTTCAGCTGGCAGCTATGTCCAGGGTTAATATCAAAGAAGAAGAAAGAAAAGACTTTTATTTATACGTTGATGAGTTTCAAAATTTTGCCACTGAGTCTTTTGCCAGTATCCTGTCTGAAGCCCGCAAATACCGGCTTAACTTGACCGTAGGACATCAGTATATTTCTCAAATGGATGAAGTGGTAAGGGACGCCGTATTCGGCAATGTGGGGACTATAGCCACTTTTCGCGTAGGTGCCGAGGATGCCGAATTTTTAGAAAAAGAATTCAGCCCCGAATTTACTGCACAAGACTTGGTAAATTTGCCAAAGTATAATGTCTATGTAAAGTTAATGATTGACGGAGTGGCTTCGCACCCTTTTTCAGCAGAAACTCTTGCTCCACCCGTCCCTCTTTTGAAATCAAACAGGGATAAAATTATTTTAGCTTCCAGAGAAAGGTACAGTATTAAAAAAGAAATAGTTGAAGAAAAAATTATCCGCTGGACCGGTCTCCAAGAAGTAAGTATATCTAGCCAAAAACCAGTTGGTAAAACTGTAACTGGTCGCTCCAATTTCGCCAGACAAAATGTAAGCGGGCAGGAAAATACAACAATCCTTTATGATGCAGTCTGCTCTAACTGCGGCAAGCCCACCAAAGTTATTTTCTCCCCAGAACCGGGAAAACCGGTGTATTGTAAGTCCTGTTTGAAAAAACTAAAGAGACAAAATCAAAGTAAAGAAAAAGAGAGTTTAAAAATAAAAAATATCTCTTTTAGTTTGTCAAAAAAAGAAAAAACCCAAAAAAGGAAAGAAATTAATTTAAGTGAGCTGAAAAAAGCGCTGGAAGAATCTTTAGAAAATAAAAAAGAAGAAGAACAAGAAACAGAAGAATCACAAAAGACAACTGAAAATAAAGAGGCAGGAAACAAGCAAGAGACAAATAATGAGGATAAAAATGACAAAAAACAGAGAAAGGGAATAATCAGCCCGGGAGAAAAGATTAAATTATAACTTTCAACCGTACCATCTTTTTTGCAATTGCAAAAAAGATGGTACGGTTCCCAATCTATAATTATTTCTTATGTTAAAAGGTTTGGAAGATTTTAATGTTAAAGAAAAACGCATCTTGGTAAGGTGCGATTTTAATGTGCCATTAGACAATAAAGGTGATATTTTAGACGATTTTAGGATTAAGGAAACTTTACCTACTATAAAATATTTGATTGGAAATAAAGCAAAAATAATTTTAATGAGCCATTTAGATAATCCAGATAGCAGCGTGACATCAAGTTTAAATGTTGTAAAAGACCGATTGGAAGAATTATTAAATATCAGTTTAATAAAAATGGATGATTGTATTGGCGCTGAAGCCCAAGAAAAGGCAAATAATTTGAAAAGTGGCCAGGTTCTGTTATTGGAAAATTTAAGATTTCATAAAGAAGAATTTGATAACGACCAGCTATTTGCCAAAAATCTTGCAAAATTAGGGGATATTTATATTAACGATGCTTTTGCAGTCTGCCATAGAGCGCATGCCTCTGTGGTTGGAGTACCAAAATATTTGCCTAAAGGAGCCGGTTTTTTGTTAATAAAAGAGATAGAAAGCTTAAAAAATATTTTAATAAACCCAAAAAGACCAATGATAGCATTAATTGGCGGTAAAAACGTTCAAACAAAGTCTAAATTTATTGAGACATTTTTGAAAATTGCAGATTTAGTGATAATAAACGGCTTCATAAAAAAAGAACTGGCAGAAAAACAATATTCCAATATTCTCAAGAATGTTATGATATTAAGCCCCCAAGACAATTTGGATTCTTTGGATATTAGCGATAAGACAATAGAAATTTTTAGGGATAAAATATTAAGTGCCAAAACTGTTTTATGGAACGGTCCTTTCGGAAAATTTGAAGACGAAAATTACAAAAAGGGTACATTAGCAATTGCCAAAGCCATTATTGAAAGCAAGGCGTTTTCCGTGGTGGGCGGTGGCGAAACTATTGAATTTTTGAACAAAGAAGGGATAGTTTCAAAGTTCAACCACGTATCAACCGGCGGAGGCGCAATGCTACAATTTCTAAGTGGAGAAAAATTACCCGGGCTAATCGCTTTGGAAAGTTAATTAAAAATGAGTAACCCGCACACTAATTTTGCAAAATAGTGTATTGGCGACGCACTCCCTGCGAGTCGGAGCTATTCGCCCTCTGCGTCGCGGGAGATTGAATTATAAACAAATAATATAAAATCTATTAAGATTAATACGGCAAAATTAGTGAGAGGTTGTTTAGTTTTTGTATATTAAAATAAATGTTACTAAACAAGATTAAAAACATTGAAGAAGCGGCTGAGAGGATTAAACAGGCGGCCCAAGGTAAAGAAAGAATAATTCTATACGGCGATTCTGATTTGGATGGGATTGTTTCAGTTGTGATTTTAGAAGAAACTATTAAAAACTTAGGTGGCAGAGTTGATACGGTGGCGTTTCCCAACAGAGAAGAAGACGGTTACGGAATAAATTTAAAAGCGATGGAGTTTTTAAAAAATAAGGCACCTGCCTTGTTTATAACTTTGGATTTAGGAATTTCTAATGTAAAAGAAGTAGCTGTCGCAAACAAAATTTGTTTTGAGGTTATTATTATTGACCATCATCAAATTTTAGACCGTCTGCCAGGCGCCAAAATTATTATTGACCCAGAACAAAAAGACGACAAGTATCCGTTTAAAGGTTTATGTACTGCGGGAATTACTTTTAAACTTTGCCAAGAAATTTTAGAAAAAAATATGTCGTTGCAGTTAAAAAACAGTTTTATTGAGTTGGTTGCCTTGGCCACTATTGCTGATATGATGCCCCAAGTTGCCGATAACAAAATTTTTATTGAGGAAGGGTTAAGGTCCCTACCAAACACCTTCAGGCCTGGATTGAGAGCGTTTATAGATATTTTAGGTTCACCCCCCACTAACTTTGAATCAAAGTTTAAGAATGAACAAAGTTTTGAGTCAAATTCAAAGTTAGTGGGGGGTAAAGGAAAAGTTGCTGCCGGCGGATTTACAAAAATTATTTCAGCTCTTAACGCGGCCGAGTCTGTAGATTTTAGGAATGATTCATACGAGCTTTTAACTAACTCGTCCAGTGAAAAATGTAGGGAAATCGCGGAGACTCTATTGGCTAAGGTGCAACAAAAACAGCAGAGAATAAAAGAAATAACCTCAGAGGTTGAAAAAAGAATCGTTAAAAAACCTGATGAAATTATTATTTTTGAAGGTGACATTGCCTGGAAATTGACATTGGCAGGGCCAGTTGCCTCAATTATTGCTTCAAAATACGAAAAACCAACTTTTATTTTTAAAAAGGGTGACAAGGAATCATGCGGTTCTGTCAGAAGCTTAAAAGAAGGCCAAAATTCCGTAGAGGCAATGAAGTCTTGCAAAGAATTATTGGTAACTTATGGAGGACACCCCAAGGCATCGGGATTTAGGGTTAAAAATGAAAACTTAGAAGAATTTAAAAAATGCCTCATAGAATACTTCAGAAGGTAATCAACCAATAACTAATCTATACTAATTTACGAATAAAGTATTAGTAAATTTGTTGATGATATGAAAAAAATCATAATTTACACTGACGGCGGCAGCAGAGGCAATCCTGGCAGAGCAGCCATAGGAGCAGTTTTTTGCAACGAGAAAGAGCAGGTTATTAAAAAGTTCGGGGAATATTTGGGAGACAACTTAACCAACAACGAAGCAGAATACCAGGCAGTGATTTTTGGCTTGAAAAAATTTAAGGCATTATTTGGCAAGGCAATAGCCAAAGTCACTGAACTTGAAGTAAGAAGCGACTCTGAATTATTGGTTAGCCAGGTTAACGGCAAGTATAAACTTGAAGACGAAAAAATCCAAAAGTTTTTTATTGAAATTTGGAATCTGAAAATTGATTTTAAATCAGTAAAATTTAGGTTGATTCCAAGAGGAAAAAACAGTGAGGCGGACAAGTTGGTAAATGAAGTTTTAGATTCGCAATCAGCCAATCAAAAACTTCTTTAATTTAAAATCAAAAAACCGGTTTAAACCGGTTTTTTGATGTCTCAGCAAGATTATAAGCCGAATTCTGTTCCGCCACTGGCGGAAGTGATTATCTATCTGTCCTCGATGTTACCATCGGGATCAAGCGAACTACTTTTCATCCCTCGATAGCACTCGGGACGAGCTGAAAAACATGAATTTTTCATCAGGTTTACCCTGAGCGGAGTCGAAGGGTTTGTTCTTGCACCCAATAAGGATTTAGCCGTTTCATTTTGACATTTCTGTCAAACTTGCCCTTTCGGGCACCTTAACCTTTCGGTTTTGGCGTTTCTGTTCGCACCTCGCACGTTACCGTGTATGGCCGTTAACCATTACTTTTTTAACCCCATTTCTGGGAGTGGGAGTTCGGACTTTCCTCCCCCCACTAATTTTGTCCTGAAAGTATACTGTGATGTATTCTTTCTCTTAAATTTACCCAAGCATTTTTATGCTCCTTAAGTTTCCTTTCTCTTTCTGAGGCATCCTTTCTGTTCCTGTATATTTCGCAATATATTAGAACCCATGGTCTTTCATGCTTGGTTTATTTTGATAATCCCTTATTATGTTCTTCTATTCTTCTCTTTATATCTGATGTAAATCCAATATAAAAAGATAAATCTTTTTTGCTTTGCAAGACATAAATTATGTACATAATATAAGGACAAAATTAGTGGGGGGTAATCACTCACCTTGCTAAGACGCCTTTATTATAGCAAACCATCACTAGTTGTCAAGGGTTGTGGGGCAGTAATAAAAAGATTAGAATGGAGCTATTCAAATATGGATTTGCAGCCAAACAAAGGTAAAAATTTAATTATTAAGGTGAGTGACAAAAGATTTGCCAGATATCCCATAAAAACAAAGTTGATAACCCCTGAAGACAAAAATATATCAGTAATTGTTGAGAAATACACAAAAAAATATCTTCAACCCGGGGACATTGTTTTTATTTCAGAGAAGGTTGTTGCTATAACTCAGGGTAGGTCTTACCCAATAAATAAGATAAAGACAAGCGGTTTGGCAAGGTTTTTATCACGTTTTGTTACCAAAACTCCAGTTGGCATTGGATTGGGTAGTCCTGAAACCATGCAACTGGCAATTGAGGAACTGGGTATTATAAGAATTATGGCGGCTTCATTTGTTGGGGCTGTCGGAAAAATTTTTGGAATAAAAGGATTATTTTATATCATAACTGGCCACAAAGCTAGATCAATTGACGGAGCAGTGCCTTACGCAATACCTCCTTTTAACACACATGTTTCAAAGGGACCCTTAAATGCCAATAAAGTTGCAAAGATTATTTGTGAAAAAATAAACACGCCAGTGGCAATTGTTGATGCCAATGATATCGGGGTGAATATCTTAGGGGTCAGCAATGGATTAGATAAAAAACTAGTTGCCAAGATTATTAAAGACAATCCCTTGGGACAAACTGACGAACAAACACCCATTGGGATAATAAGAGAAGTTCACCCAGTCAAATAATTTTAAATCTTTTGTATAAATATGTTTTATTATGTATATATATTACAATTCAAGAATAGTAAAGATTTATATAAGGGTTATGCAAAAGATTTAAAATTAAGACTTGAGCAACATAAAGAAGGTAGAGTAGAATCTACAAAGAACAAAGGTCCATTCAAACTTATATACTTTGAGGGTTGCTTAAACCAACAAGATGCAACCCATAGAGAAAAATACTTAAAGAAATACTTGGGTAGAATGTTCTTAAAAAACAGGCTCAAGTCTTATTTGA
>CAYIDV010000009.1:4059-17397 GCA_964362315.1 uncultured Candidatus Saccharibacteria bacterium | reverse complement strand
ATAATTTCTAATTTCGCTGGACCCACAGGGACTCCCGAAGGTTGCTTTCTAATTTCTAATTTAATGGTTACGCCGCCGTGGTTTGTGTACTTTATGGCGTTGTCAACAATATTTAACAAAGCGGTTTTTAGTTTTACCGCGTCGGCCGAAATCACAAAGTTTTCCGCAGGTTTATCAAATTTTAAATAAATTCCTTTTTCTTCTGCCTGTGGTTTTAATTTATTAAATATATTCCCCAAAATAAGCAAAAGCTCAACGCCAGGCTTTAAAACAACACCTGATTTACCCATCTGAAACTGAGCTATATCTAAAAAATTATTTACCTCTTCTATTGAACTATCCACGGAATCTTGAATTCTTTTGGCTCCCTCCACTGTTTTTTTATTCTGCTTGCCTAAAATACCCCGCAGCAACATATTCAAAAACCATTTAACCGAAGTCAAAGGCCTTCTTAAATCATGCTGGGTGATCAAAAGGAATTGGTCTTTAATTTTATCAATTTTTTGCAATTCTTCTTTTGCCTTCTTTTCAATCACATAGGCCTTTCTCACATCTTCAGCCATTTGGGCAATTTCTTCCCGCTGCCTAACCTCTTTTAAAACACTACGAATCAATAAAATCCCAAATAACAATACTAAAAACAGTTCTGCACTACGTACTACAAGCAAGCTAATGCCAGTTACGTCCACGAAAATAGCTATCGATAAACCAAAAACTAATACTGCAACTCCCGCAATGCGTATATTAAATAGCTTATACCGAATCATTGCATAATATATAGAAAATACAAAGGGTAACGTAAATAGAGCACTTAATGGTATGAGGCTTGCATTCTGTAATCCTAATGGAAAGAAAACATCGAACAGTAATATTGAGGCAAACATTATTGTTGCGCCAATTAAGAGAAGTTTGTAATGTTTTTTTTCAATTCCTGAAGATTTTATAGTTCTGGCAATAAGAGATACAATTCCCCCTAAAATAGTGGAAAAAATGGTAAAGAGAAAAAACATGACTCCCAATGGAGCTGGAGGATTTTTAAAAAAGTAAAGTTTGGGTTGAGGAACTTTCCCTGTTGTAAAATCTATATCTTTAAATATAAAAGGACTTAATGATAATACCATTGCTAAAGTAACAAAGAACATAACAATATATAAATATCTTTTTTCAATTCTCAATCTTTGTCCTGGAAAAGCATTAACGAGCAAGAAAAATAAAGAACTATGTATTATTGCAAAAAATATCACTAATCTCACCAGCCATAATGCCATTTGTTTTTCTGTTACAGCATAAGAAAAGTAAGTTACTAAACTCCACATCGAATTAACAATCGTGAAAGCAAGAAATAATCTGCTAGTGGCACCTTTTCTTTGATTCAAAAAAACAACGAAGCCAAGAATTAGGTTTCCAGCAACAGCAATACCAAGTAATAGAAAATCAATATTAAATAACCACTCGACCATAGTTCAATTATTAAATTAATAATTCATTTACAGTAAACCGAGGACTATGGAACGCCTTTTTTATCGCATATCCAGCCCTCAAAAATACTAATGGTCTCATCGAAGTACCTAAAATTTCTTGTAATTTTTTGTAATAATCCTTATGTTCAATAGCCGCGGCAAATGGAGCACATGATAATCCATATTTTTCTGCCATTAGCCAAATTCGTTCCATTACATGACCAGCACTCACCCAGTATTCTTGAGTATCTTTTTCTCCACAGATAATGATAAATAGGGGAGTGTGTTCTTTTAAAAGAGCTATATCTTTTTTCTGAGAAACACGAGACATATTTTTCTTCTTTATTAACTTGGCCAAAAATAATGAAATAAAAGCTGGCACACCTAAAGCAAATCCAGGCATACCAATTTTTTCTTTTGTAAAATTAGGTTTCACATAGTGAGATAGTTCTTCTCTAAAATCATCACTATCCATAGATTCTATCTGAGCCAAATTTACGATATCAGCAATAGAATCCTTTTCATCTTTTTCTTTATCATCTATCACAAAAACTTTTATTCCTTTACCAGATTCTTTCTCTATTTCTTTAACAAAGCTAGCAACTGGTAATTCTTTTTTAAATTTTCCCCGATTAGTGCAGCGATTAATTATTTGATGTATTAAATGATTGTCATCTTTATTTGGGCTAAGAAAGGAAAAGTTTATTCTGGCAATTTTATTACCATTGTTAAAGTAAAAAATTCCTGAATTAAGACCATAAAAGTTAGCTGCAATTGTAACATTTTCCAACATACAACCAATACTTATATAAAATTGACGAGTAAGCGAATCTCCCTGCTTAAGCAGCCTTTTTTGGTTTTTTAAAATTATTATTGAATTGTCTCTTATCGAAAAATTCCATGGCTGGGTATTGTGAGCAGATGGAGCTAGAATAGCAAATTTAAGCAAGAATTTTAATTTTTCCCGTTCATTTGTAATTTTATAAAAGTCATCTATATTTATGTCCCAAGCTTGATAATTTGGCTTCATTGATCATATTTTACCACAAATTCTTTTAACAAACAAAAAAGCCCCAAAGGGGCGCCATATTAAAGCTTAAATTAATTTTTTTCTTTTAACTTTTTAATAATATTTTTCACTTGGACTTTTTCACTTTCACTGGATTTACACCTATGATTTTTATGCCGAAATCTTTAAATGCCGTAACTTTTTTAAGGTTGTTAGTGGCCATTCTAAAAGTATGATTTGCAAATCCTAATGCTTTCAAAATAATTGCTGATTCCTCATAAGTTCTCAAATCAATCAACATTTCCTTTTCGTGAAATAATTTTTCAGCTTTTTTCCAGTGCATATTTAACTCATGAAATAGACGTTCACAAGTCAATCTTGCATGCTGATGGCCCCTACCATCGTGTGCTGGAATATGTACAATTATTCCTCCTTTATCCTTCAAGCAAAGTTTCTGAGCCATTTCTAATTGGTTTTTGCAATCACAAATAGTATCTCCAAAAACCATCCCCGGATAACATCCGCTATCCAATCTCAAAATAATTTTATCTTTTTCTAAGAGCGTTTCTAAATCTGGATAGACTAAAATATAGTGCCAGCCCCACCTTCCAAACAAAACTTTAGCCGGTATCACTTGAAATCTTCCGAAAGAAGCTGTAACAAAACCACTGGCTAAAAACAAAACCATATATTTTTTACCATTAAAAACCACTGGAACAAATTGTCTTTCTTTAGCCTCTTTTTTCATTCTTTCTATAAATTCTTCTTTAGTCTCTCTTGGACTATAATTTTTACTTGGAATATATGTTTTCATATTTACTTGCCATTTAATTTTAAATTTGGCAGTTTCTCTTTATTTTTTAAAAATCTTCCTAACCAATTAAATATCTGTTCATCAGCTTCTTTTCTAAATTCCGTCAATCCATGATCGGCGCCCTCAAAAATAACCAAACGAATTGGAACTTTATATTCTTGCAATTTGCCAGCCATTCTTATGGAATCTTGCACATTTACTCTCCAATCTGATGAACCATGCGTAATTAGAATCGGAGTTTTTTTGTAAATTTTTTCTGGCCAATAAAAAGCTGACCTTTTAATTTGTTCTTTGCGACTTTTCCCGTATAAGCTAATTTGATGTTCTCGCCAGCCTTTTCTAAATTTTGGAGCTGAAACTTCATCAGTTGGTCCAGCAATAATTACTGCCGCTTTTATCCACTTAACTAACGATAGGGCGCGATAAGTCATCATTCCGCCACGGCTCCATCCCATCATTCCAATACTATTATAATCAGCATTTGGCCATTGTTTGATTATCTTTCTCAAAACTAATACATCCTCAATATTTCTACCTCCCCAATCATCAATACCTTCACTTCCGGGGCCCCCAGAATACTGTGAGGCAAAAATAATATATCCTTGCCGCGCCAAATTTGCGATATTTGTATAGCAATTGCCAATTTTTATCGCACCAAAACCTCGCGAACCGCCCCGGTTCCAAATAATACACGGCAATTTTCCTTCTTTATTTTTCGGCTCAACCACAAAACCAGCTATTTTAAGTCCACGAGAAAGATATATAATACGGTATACATTTACATATTTCTCGTTATTTATAGCTAATTCTAGTGTATCTTTAGAAAATTCTTTTAGTTTTCTTTTAGATTCTTCTGAAAGTTTTAGTATACTTTTTGATATAATAACTTTTCTCATATATTAACTTTATCTTCTATTTTTTTTAAAGTAAATTGGGGAGTCTCTTACCGAAACTCCCCATATTGTTAGTAGCACGACGTGCCACTACCGCATTGGTTGCATCGACTGCCGCATGAAGCTTTGTTAGCTCCATGATCTACGCCGCAGCACTGTCCCTGGGCTTTTTGAACATGGCGACTTGGATCTTCGCCAAAATACTCCATAAACAAAGCGCAGGTGTTGCTGAAAGACCTTTGCAGACTATCGGCATCCTCCTTACTTCGGAGACCGAAGTAAGGAAAGTGGTGCAAATACCAACCAAAGATTCGCTCGCAATCCTGATGGTACTTGCGAGTGTCCAGAATGTGGGCATGCCACATCTCATCAATCTCTTTGGTCGGAACGATCCTGGTGCCAGGTGAGCAAATGACGTGAAGCTTCAAAAACATCTTGTAGAAGCGCTCACAGTCATCGGCCCGCTCGGTCGTCCAGCTCTTACCTTCCTTTTCCACGGGAAGGCAAAGCTTCATTTTGACCATTGACATATCGAGTAGATCGATCTCTTTGAGCGTGGCTTCATGCTTGCTCGGTTTGTAATTGGAGTTGTTCAACATCTCCAATTCTCCTCGATCCAACATTAGAGGATCCGCCATCAAGTGCATATAGCACCCCTTTTTAAAAAAACAGTAAGGATTATCAAAAGCAATGCACTGTGCAAGGCTTTTAATCCTTACCCCTATAATAGGAACTTAATAATTGGTGTCAATAGTTAACAACAGTAAATATGAATATTCTATTTAAATTGGCTTTATTTTTGTAAAACCTGCTATTGACTTATTTGGTTTTGTTGTTATATAATGGCAAAAAGTTAAACAAATAATAAAATATGTCAAATTTACTTATAAAACAGCTGATAGAATTCGGCCTAAGTGAAAAAGAAGCCAAAGTTTACTTGGCTTTGCTTGAGTTGGAGGTAGCCGCAGTCAGCGAAATTGCCAAAACCGCTAATATAAACCGCAGTTCAACTTATGTGGTTCTTTCCTCTTTAAAAAAGAAGGGGTTGGTTGGAACTTCTGAGGATAAAAAGGTGCAAAGATACATAGCCACCTCCCCAGAGATGTTATTTCGCGAAGCAGAAGAAAAATCCCAGAAAGCAGAAAATATAAAAAATAAAATAAGCGATATAGTCCCAGAACTAAAGGCTTTACATAAAGACACCAAACATAAACCGATAGTAAGAGTTTACGAAGGGAAACAAGGTTTAATCAATGCGTTTGAAGATAGTCTTGATAATAAAGAAAAAATAATGAGGGTTTATTCGTCAGTTGAAGGAGTCTTCAAACTTCTTCCCGAATATTTTCCAAACTATGTACAAAGAAGAATAAAACTGGGTATTAAAATGTATGGAATACATCCTAATGGCAAGATAGAACAACATCTAATAAAAATCTCACCAAAATTTGATGAACCAATGCTTATACCTCCTAAAAAATATAAGTTTCCAGCGGATCTAGCTATCTGGGATGATAAAATTGGATATATGTCATCAGAAAAAGGATGTTCTACCATACTTATAGAAAGTAAAGAAATGGCAGATGTAATGAAAAATATATTTGACTTAGCATACGAAGAAGCAAAAGGACTATATAAAAATAAGCAACAGTGATATTACCTTCTTCAATATTACTTTATAGTTCAAACATCTTTTTGAAATTATCAGTTATTACTTTTCTCCTCTCTGTTTCTTCTGGTGAATTGTAGTTAGGAATTAGTTTTTCATCTAAAGAGACGAGAGCACGATTATTTTCTAAGGGTTCTTTGTTTAGAATTTTTCTTACACAGTAAGCAACTACTGATCCGTTCAATAATGCTGCCCCCCCCAACTGAGGCCAAGAAACAATTGTTTTTCCCATTTCCAAAAGAGATTTCTGCATCCTTTCTGTAACATTTTCTGAACCTATGTGTTTTGTGATGGTTCGTCCGATCCCGAACTTATCTAAATTTTTAAGATGCTCATAGGTTACTTTGCCTATTCTGCCATGGAAAAATTCGGGCTGTGACTTTAAATCATAACGTTCAATATCAACTACTCCATTATCTCCATTGTCGGCAGCCATTACTACTGCTAACTTATGCTTTTTAGCCTGTTCGCGGATTAAAAACTTCACTGCAATATTATCAAGTTCGTCAATAACTATATCTAAATCCTTAAAAAATCTTTCTATATTTTTTGGATTTAGGCCTTCTGAAAAAATTTCCACTTTTGTATAAGGATTTATTTCATAAATTTGCCTAGCGGTCATCTCCACCTTGGGAAGACCTAAATTTTGGATTCCGGTTCGAATACGATTAGTATTAGATAATGCTAATTTATCAAAGTCGGCTAAACGAATATGGCGCGCCCCTCCTTGTAGAACAATCGCCAAAGCAACGCTATTACCCACACTAAGGCCAGCGATACCAATAACAGAGTTGTAAAAAATCTCCTGTTCTTTAGGAGAGATTAAATAGCAATTTCTTGCAGTACGTACCAATTGAAAATCTTTTTCTTCTAATACGTGTACTAACGTTGATAGCCATGGATAAAAAATCCATCGCCCCTGTGAAAAAAGAGATACTCTTGATTTATTAGTTTTTAAAAAATTTTTAAGTTTATCTTCAAAATTTGGAGAATAAACTAATGTCGGATTTTTTACCGCAAAAAGTTCTTTTAACTGCTCGACATAGTCATCATTTACTCGATGAATAGAACCTTTGTCTAGTATGTACTTTAGTTGTTTGTAATGACCTTTTTCCCCCAAATTAAAAATCTGTGGTCTGTATATAGTGTTGCAATCTGTTATCCGATAGATTTTTTTATAGAGATCATCCATGGGGTTGAGGTACCAAACTTATCCACTTTTGCTTAGTTCCCGGTTTAAAATATATAGGACTTTCATTAGGCCATAATACAATATGCGGTTCTACTTTATTAGGTATTGATTTGAAATTATTAGAATATTCAGCGTTCTTTTCCAAAAGTGTTTTTACTATCTCATTTCCTATTATTTTTTTTAACATAAGTGATGGCCTTTGTCCTTTCTTAAGTTCACAATTGACTTCCATATATTCATTATTTTTCATGTCGTACTTAGTAGTAAGTGTGAATTTACCGGTAAGATAGGATTCTATTGAAGATTGTCTCAATGCTTCGCGAATATGTTCGGGATAAATGACAGCCCCATAGAGCTTTGTAGATAAATCTTTCCTTTCGTAAACATAAACAAATGGAAGTTCATAGCAGAATTTACTTATACCGGCTTTTTTAATTTCAACCTCTAAGTCCAATCCTACTTTATTGAATCGATAGACGATTTCTTTAAATGAATACACACCTCCATGATCTCCTAAGTCATAATTTATGAGTGGCATACTATTGTAACCATTAATAAGAATATTTTCACCAATGGTATGAAAGGAAATAAACGAAGGAATATACTGACATAAGGTAGGAGTTTCTTGTATATTATTGAAAATGAGTCCGAATAATTTTTGGTTTTTTGCACATAGTCGGCGTATTAAAACAGCTAATGGAGTTTCGAAGGCCATGGTGCCAAGATCGGCAGTCCCATAAATATTCATCGTATCTAAAAGAGAATTTTTAATGTAAGCTTTCTTCGCAATATAATCTCTGAAGCTCTCAGTAAATGCTTCTGCGGCAAAAAGCAAGCGGACATTAAATCTACGCCAATTAATTTTGTGAGACGGCGCTTCGTCAATAATGTCCTTTATGAATGGAGGATAGCCACACAAAATAATATTTTTATAAATTTTTCCAAGGTTTTTAATTAATTTGAAAATTTCTTCTTTATTGATTCCAGGAGTAACAAGAGAGACATTATATCCACGTTCCTGCACCAAATGAAAAGCTTGATAGGTAATTAATCCTCCTATCCAGATACCCATGCCAAAGCAAACTATTACTAATACCGGTTCATTTTTTTTGTACTGCCCATACAGATAAAATAATTCATGAACAATAGAAGATTGCCAATCTAAATCAAAAGACCTATGAAAGTAAAGGGGATCTCCAGTAGAACCGGAGGTGGCTGTAAAAACAAGTGGTTGATTAAGATGTCCTTGAAAGGTCAGGTTGGACAAGGGATATTTACGGAGATAATTTTTTTTATTTATGGATTGGGTCTTTTGTAAATTTTCCCAAGTTTTGATTTCTTTAGGATTTACCTTATTTTTTTTGAGAAAACTTTTATATGCAGGAACTTCTTTTGCTGCTTTATGAAAAAGAGTTAAAGATTTCTTTTTCTGCTCTGAAGACCAGAAGTCAGATTTTTTTTCTTTTATTAACTTAATAATACTTGATGAACTTAAATTATTTTTTGGCAAATTCATAGTAACATATATCTTTATAAAGAATCATCTGACTAATAAGAAGAGATTTGTGGGATGGATTAGAATTAATAATTAATTAGATTCTCTTATATTAGGAAAAATATGAAATAAAATTATCAAAACAAAAGCGGTTAAAGACATCAAGGGAATGGTAATGTAGCCAAATTGCATAACAAAAAGCTTTGAGCAGGAAACGGAATAACCTACAACCGGGCACGGGCTATTTACAACGCCCAGCTGCATTAAATAATGGTAACCTGCCAAAAATACCCCTGTGGCAGACAGAACAAGAGAATATTTTATTATTTCTTCATCCCTTTTCCAAAACGCCATCCCCAGAAGGATAACTTGCGGGTACATAAATATGCGTTGAAACCAGCAGAGTTTACAGGGTTCGTAACCTAAAATTTCAGAGTAAAAAAGACTGCCTAAAGTAGCCGCCAAAGCGACGATAAAAGAAAGAAACAATGCGTTTTGCTCAAAATATTTTTGGATAAAACCGTATTGTTTGCGGAAAAAAATAAAATAAGCAACGGAAAATGCTATAAACACTTGAGCCGAAACAGTAAGGATTGAGAGCTTTAAATTTACTAATTCAACTAAACTCATTTTTAAATTTGAAATTTATTGGGGAAGCTGACATCCTGATTTTTCCGATAGTTGCTGCAATGTTAGTTCGCCTTCTTTAGCCGAGTTGTCGGCAAAGTGCCAGGTCGGATAGACCTGAATGCTGGCGTCTTTGCAAACTTGCAGCTGACCTCTGCTATCTGGTGTTGAACATTCAACATAAGGAAGATACTTTTGAGATTTGCCGAATAGTTTTTTTTGGTTTTGGCAATGAGAACACCAAAAAGCACCGTAAAATTTCACGCCCTTGTCTTTTAGGCATTTGGCGAACTCATCAAGTTGGCCAGGCTGGTTTTGCCACCACCAAAACCCTATTATTGCCAAGAGTGCAACAACTATTAATAATATTGTAGTGTTTTTTTTGTCCATGATAATTAAAAAATTAATTTATTAAAGTAGACTGATTTTTAAGATTCTCATCTTCTATAAGTTTTCTCCAACCGCAATATTTGCAATCAGGATTGGGTTTTGGGGTCTCTGACGAATCAAGGCATTTTTTAATGTCTAAGATAGCCGACTCAACCCAAGAATCATTTCCATTATGCCAAAGGATAGAAGTTTTAAATTCCAGCCTACCGTTAAATTTCTTGTCGTAATCTTTAATCCCATTTGCATACACAAAGTACCCTATATCTGAAACCTTGAATCCCATTTTCCTGAAAATCCACTGATAAATTTCGATCTGCCTTTTGTATCCTTTTTTATATTCGCCGTCCAGCGACACTTCTCCGTTTACGCTTGTTGATTTGTAGTCAACCACATGAAGCTCTCCGGTTTTAGAATTTTCCCAAATATCATCCACGATACCGCAGATGTTAAGATTGGTTTTTTTATGCAGGGTTTGGGCGCCAACTTTCCTTCCTACATCGTCTCTCCAAATATGAAGGTTGGGGTGAGAAAAAGGTACAGCATCTATTTTATAATAAGACATTAATGCATGTGGCTTTTTTTGCTCTCTAAGTTCATCAAACTCATTCTTGAGCAATGTATCCACTGCACTATTCAGTGACCAGCCGGGCATATCAGGTCTTGATATGCCTAATTTTCTGTCCAAATAAAAACACCTTGGACACTCCAAAAAAAGGTCTATTTTTGACCGGCTGACGTTAAATGGTATTTGAGAATCAGATGTATATAAATTTGTCCTTCTTTTTTGCATACGACATCAACGAATTTACGAATCGATTCGAATTTACTAATTCGTAAATTTTATTCGTAAATTCGTACAGATTCGCTATTCGTTGATTATCTCTTTATCCTGGTAAATCCTGCTGCCTACGGATTTTGTTTGCCCTTGGTATTTTCCTTTGTAGGGGTTTTTGGCAGCTTTGTCTATTTTAGAAAATACAATCTGGCATATTCTTATACCAGACTTTAATTTAATGGGCAGAGAATTGGCGTTGTAGAGTTCTAAAGTAATCTTTCCTTCAAAACCAGGGTCTATCCAGCCGGCATTCTGCACAAACAATCCCACGCGCCCTATTGAGCTCCTACCTTCAACGAAAGCCGTGATATTTGATGGCAGCTTCATATATTCTTGAGTGGTAGCCAGCAAAAAACCGTGGGCTGGAATGGTAATGCTTTCAGATTCAATTTCCCTGTATTTTATCGGCTGGTCAAGAGCAATAAAGCTCATTTCCCTATCTTCAATGTTAAGATAATGGTTTCCCAAATGCAAATCAACGGAGGCCGGATTAATGTGGGCTTTTTCCTTCCCTAATTTCATGATTAACTTACCGCTGTCAATCATTTTTTTTAAAGTTGTATCGGATAGAATCACGTTTTAGTAACTGGTAATTAGTAATTTCTATTATAAGTTAAAACGAGTAAGAAGTAAATAATTGTTAAACTATTTACTTTAAGGGAGTTAGAAATCCTGTATCCAGAGGTTAAAGAGGGAGACCAGACCGTGGTATTACCTGCCTGCAGTAGACAGGATCGCAAGATACTTTATACTAAAATAAATGGCTAAAACGACGTTTTAGCCATTTAGCAGTTTCGGCAGCTTAATTCTAAACGTCCCATCTTTTTCGCAATTGCGAAAAAGATGGGACGTTTAGAAAACAAAAAAAAGCCCGCTAGGCGGGCTTTTTACCATTTAAAAACTTAACAGCACTTGCACATACTTTCGGTCATTTTGAAAACTCCGCCCAAAATTACAAGAATCGGCCAAATAGTGTTTACTGTACTCCATCCTAAGGTGCCCCAATATCCCAGTAAAAAGGTTAATCCAAACAATACCACAAGCACTGGCATTACTTTGTGATGTGGGCACTTACAAGTTTTTTCCATATTTTCCATATACCATCAACTAATTTACGAATAGATTACCTGTCTGCCGGTAGGCGAATTTACCAATACGTTATTCGTAAATTAGTATAGATTAGTTATTGGTTGATAACTCGGCCTTTTTTTTATTATAGCACAAAACTAGGCAATAGTTCTTCCGCCATCAATGGTCAATACTTCGCCAGTCATAAAATCAGACTCCAAAAGATAACAAACTCCTTTGGCGATTTCTTCAGGTCCGCCCCAACGACCAAGCAAGGTGCCTGCCAAAACTTCCTTGTTTTCTTTTTCAGTCAAATTAGGAGGACTAAGAATAGGTCCTGGTGCTACGGCATTGACCAAAATATGAGGGGCTAATTCTTTTGCAAAGGATTTGGTCAGCCCCACTACCGCTGATTTAGCGGCGTTGTAAGTAAGATAATCTAAATAAGGTCTGTTTAAAGCCGACCAATCAGAGAAAAAAATCATTTTGCCTTTTATCTGTTCTGGCCCTGCCGGAGAATTCTTCAACATTTCATCTCCCAAAATTTTACCAAGTAAAAAAGCACTTTTGGCAATAATTGTCATATTTCTGTCAAAAGAGGCTTCGTTTAAAGTTTCCCATTGGCTCCTTTCATAAATTGCCGCCATATGGACCAAAGCATCAATTTTGCCAAACTTTTTTTTGGCCCCTTGCACCAGTTTTTCAACATCTTCTTTTTTTGAAAGGTCGCCTTGAACTCCAAAACCAAGATGGGCTTCTTTTGCATCTTTTAAATAACTGATAATTAAGTCGGCTCCCCTATTTTTTAAATATTCCCCAACAGTTTGGCCAATTCTGGCAGCTCCCGTAATAATGATTGTTTTATTTTTTAAATCCACAGTTTCTAAAAATTTATAAATTTTTTGTTTTTAAAATACTCCACAAAACTCACACCTGTGAGTTTTGTGGCGTATTTCAGTCTGCCCAATTGCGATATTTTTTCTTTAATTCTTCAATAATTTTTGGGTCAATACTATTGTAAATTAAAAACCAACTATTTGCAATTCTTTTTTGGGCAACGCTTAAATCTACCCTGTTAGCACAAACTTCCTCGTGCAGATAATTGCCAACAATATTCTTTTCATAAAACCCGGGGAAAGGTTGAGCTGACTTTGGCCATAAATTGGCAATGTCGTTGTTGCCGCCCAAGGCCAATGGAATTAAATGGTCAACTTCGTAACTGCCAAATGGCACTGGGTAAGAAATGCCGTATTGGCTAAACACCTTCTTTTTTAATTTAGTGGAAACGTTTCTTACTTTTTTTGAATAACCACTGACACAAATTTCATCTTTAGTGGCGTTAGGAAAAATTGACCCCGGGGTGCAATCTGAATCGGGCAAGGGTCCCTGAATTTCGCAGTCTGCCGATTTTACTCTTAAACCAATTTGCAATGGTTTTTCCTCGTCAGCCAGTCTGGCAGATGGCGGAGAAAGCAAAGAGGCTAACTGAGCATCTCTGGCTATTTGAACCTGATGAGTAAATAAATAGGCAGAATATAAAACACCTAAAACCCCGACTGTTAAAAAACTATAGGCAACTTTTATAAAAAAACTTTTATTTATTTCCATATTAATATTATATAATAGGATTATTTTATTGACAGACTTGAAAAAAAATTTGGGTCTAGTATTATTAGGTATTACACTATGAAACTGAAAATTGGAGATACTGCTCCAGATTTTACTCTTTTAGACCAAGATTCCAAAAGCCATTCTTTATCAGAATACAGGGGTAATTGGCTGCTTTTATATTTTTACCCAAAAGACCATACTGAAGGCTGCACCAAAGAAGCTTGCATGATAAGAGACGATTTTTTTGGATTTAAAAAACTCAACGTTAATGTTGTTGG
>CAYIDV010000009.1:0-3959 GCA_964362315.1 uncultured Candidatus Saccharibacteria bacterium | reverse complement strand
CTCTGGTGTCACACTAATTTTAACAATATAATTAACCGGCTCTGTTTTTGCTATTTTTTCAATTATGTCTTCCTTGCCGCCGGCTGACAAATTAGTTAGTAAAATTACGGGGACATTTTTGCCGTACTCGTTCTCACTCCTCAACTTTTGCAGCATTGAGAACCCGTCCATAACCGGCATCAAAATATCAAGTAATATTAAATCAGGAGTTTTTGATATTGCCTTTTTAAGGCCTTCTTTGCCATTTGGAGCACTCAAAACCTCAAAACCCGCTGATTTGAGAGCAATTAAGTACATATCTAATACGGATGGGTCGTCGTCAATAACCAAAATCTTTTTTTTATTTTTATTAGGCATTATTAATTATTATTTTATTATAACAAAAATTTTCTATTATTTCTTGCGATAATACCGCGAGCGTAAGCTCGCGGATACAGAGCAAGCCGGTAGCTGGCGAATCGATCGGAGGAAATAACATAAATCCCAAGATGTTGCCAAAATTTTGCCAAGCAAAATATATTTGGCAACATTTTGAAACGGTACGTAAGTACCATGGGCGTTAGTCCATAGATTTTTATTTTCTTCTAACGTCAAAGCTTATTGGCTGACCTATTAGTTTTTCATATTCTGAAATCAGTAAAGACACTATTTTTGCGGGGTCTTTTTTAATTTCAATGATTTCACCTGTTTTTTCATTAATTTCTAATTCGGGATTTTCTTTGGCAATTTTCAATGCTTTATCTCCTATGCGAAGCCGCATTTGAGAAACAATGCCGCTTAAAATTTCGTAATAAATTATTTGGTCTTTGGGCTTATTAGAGTAGTCATATTGAATTGTGGCGCTGTGGATTTTTTTGTGTCTGCTTAAAATGTAAGTGATAAGAACTGCTAAAAGAACCACCACCGCAATTACCAGAAATAAAAAAATAGAATAAACAGTAAGGTCACTTTTAAAGAAACCTCCTATTTTTTCTTCAACAAAAAAAGGAGTTTTGGATATGGCCGGGTTCTCTTGATAGGGATAGTTAAGTACCGTTACCAGCGTGTAAAAACCTGGCTTGAAATTATAGGGTATCTGAATTCTTTTTATAAAACTTGCCGTGGTTTCCACCGCCACAGTTTCGCTTTCTGCATAAATTTCTTTTTGCTGGTAAATATCTTTGTCGGCGTTGTTGAAAATTTTGTAATTGATTATAACGTCTATCCTTTTTTCTGAGCCAAAATTAACCAGCTTTACTGAAACGGGCAAAAACTCGCCAGGTGCAATTCTGTTTCCAGCGCTTTCTGATAATACTTTTATATTTTCTCCATTTACTTGTGCTTTAGCGTCTAAAAATACTGAAAATAAAAAAAACAAAGCTAATGTCTGACACAAAAATAATTTTTTGTTTTTTTTAAAATTCATTAGAAAAAACTTCTTCTTTTTAAAAACCAGTGTATTTACTTTTATAACTCTAATTTATCTTGTAATTTTGTATTTTTTAATTATACAACTTTTAACTTTGTATTTAAAGTTTAGGTGTGAACAACTATAACTTATTAGTAAAAACTAAACACGCACGTATAGTGCGTGTTTAGTTTTTACCGGATTTCTGTTTAATACTTAAAAAACATTCTTAAAACTGAATCAATAAAAGAAGCTGTCAAATAATTAAGTTTATCAAAAAATGATGTTGGCGGCGCAGGAAATATACAACTGTCACCGTTCCATGTACCATTATATTTTGCACACTCTGTTGCTGGGTCTATTTTATATTGAGGTTGAGAATTTTCTCCTGAGGTTGGTGCCAAAGGAAGTTTACAATTAGAACCGTCCCAGGCACCACCATAATATTCTATGCATTTTTTTGCCGGGTCAGTATCACCTGATGGTTGAAATGTTTGTGAAGACTCAAATTTTTGCATATATATTTCTGCCCTTTTTTCAGGCGATAGCTGGTCAAAATTTTCTGGAAATTCTTCTCCTGATTTTAAGATACCAGGGAGAATTTGGAGAAAATCATGTCCTGGAGGAATTCCTCCTTCTGGCGGTACTGCATAGGGCTGCCCGGGCGGACCAAAACTAAAACAATGTTCTTTGTGTTCTGTACAGTATTTAATGCACTCATCAGGCGAGTTACAACCGCCAGGTCCAACAAATTCACCTTCAAATGCACCCTCAGAACTGCGGAAGGTTCGTTCAAGTTGCCTGAATTTTTCAAAATCTTGCAATCTTTCTTGTTGGAAACGTTCAAAATCTTCAGGTCCTGGTAACCCCCCTTGTGCTTGGAATTGAGCCTGGAGTTCAGTAAATTGTTTTAGCATCTGGCGAGCTTTTTCTGCTGAAACTCCGCCATGAGCCGATGCAAAAGCAATGCACTCTTCTACATTTTCGGGATTGCTGCAATAAGACCTACATTCTTGCTCTGTTTTACATCCCCCTGGTCCACCGCTTTCTTGTAATTTTTCATTTAATTTTTTTCCAATCTCAAACTGTTCTCTTTCTTCATCGCTTACCAATCCCTTTTCCTCAGCGAATTCAAAACATTCTTCTTGATGAGAAGGGTCTTGGCAAAAAGTTTGGCAACTCATAGGATCTTGGCAGTCACCCGGACCCCCTTCTTCAATGGCTTCCATAAACTTTTTAACTCGTTCTAATTCATCTGGAAGAATTAAGTTGTTATCTTTGGCAAAAGCAAAACACTCTTCTATGTGAAATGAATCCTCGCAATAAGTTCTACATTCCTCACCCTTGCAACCACCGGGTCCGGTTTTTTCAATAAGTATTTTTGCCTTTTGAGCTTGGGCTTCGGTCATATAACCATTTTTTGCCGCCCAGTTTATACAATCTGGCTGATTATCTGGAATATCACAATAATTTTTACAATCATCAAAAGAACTGCAACTGCCCAATTCCGCAATAGGAAACTCTACATCAAAAGGATTTTGGGCATTGGTGCTTTTAAAAAAGGCAAATAAGCCAATAAATAGAAAGGTGAAAATTAATATTTTTGTTGTTGTTTTCATATTATTTAAAAATTTATTTTTTATTTAAATGGGTTAATTTTTACATCTTTAAGGGGATTAGGCGGTTCAGCCAAGGGGTTAGCAGGCTCCTCAAAAGGATTGATTTTTTTGAGCGCCTTTTCTTCGGCTTCTTTAATTTTGGCCGCTTGACTGGTTTTTTCTTGAGCTACTCCTTTTTTAAGGCCCATTGACCATCCAAAATAATAACCTAAAATCAAGCCAATTACCAAGGCAGCAATTACTAAAACCACCATTGCCCACTTGGTACTAAAAGCTTTATCGACATTGTAAATATTAGTTCTTAAAATATTATCCATATTATAAATTAGATATAGATAGTTATTAAGTAAAAAGCTTTAAAAAGATTTTTGTCTAATAACTAAATAAGTTAATATTTATTGCTTAATTATAAAACAATATTTTTATAAAAACAAAGAGATTATCCACAGGTCAGTTACTATCAAATTTTAACTTAAAACACCCTTCAACAGGGTGCTTCAAGCTAACAAGTCTTTAACACTGCTCCCCCTATATGATGCGTTTAGAACAGTTAATTGGGAGTTGATGAGGATAGAATTGAACTGCTTAAAAACAGTTATTCCAGCAATAGGTTGATTTTTACTGGAAAATCTATATACTAATAAATCTCAATGATTTAGAATAAAGATGTATTGATAATGTTAATGAATATTCAAAAGCCATCAAAAATAGATATTATATTAAAGAAAATACATTCTTGGTTAAAGAAAAATCCTAAAAGTATTGCACCAATTGAGGGTATGAATGTAATTTTAGTAGGATTGAATGCTTTTGTAATTTGGGAAACAATAACGCCTAATATGATTGTTAGTTTAATAGAAGTAAAGCCAGAATATACACCTTATATAATTCTTACGATAACTATTGTCGTTAATATGATTATTTTTTGTGGAAGTGGATTATATAGAGCTATA
>CAYIDV010000008.1:0-17880 GCA_964362315.1 uncultured Candidatus Saccharibacteria bacterium | reverse complement strand
ATTTTATTGCCCAGAGCAAAATTTTCATAAAAAGACTTTTTTTGCGGTACTACCATAAACTCCTGAATATCCAAATCATTATCTGCGTGAGCTCCGCCTTCTAAAATATTAAAACTGGGAAAAGGTAGGCTTGATTTTTTGCGGGGTCGGACCTCGCACAATTTTACGATATATGAGTATAATGGCAGTTTTTCTGAGGCGGCTCCAGCCCGGCAAATGGCTATTGAAACAGGCAGAATGGCATTAGCTCCTAATTTTGACTTATTACCCGTTCCACCAATTTTTATCATAAGTTCATCAAGAGCTTTTTGTTCTGATACATTCCAATCTTTCAATTTGGGGGAGATTATTTTATTGACGTTCTCTACTGCCTTTTGAGTTGGTAAAGCTACTGCCTCATTTTTACCGGTTGATTTCCCTGATGGGCAAGAAGCAACAAAACTGCCTTTGCCTGTTTTAAGTTCAACTTCCACAGTCATCTCTCCCCTGGAATCTTTAATTTCACGAGCTATTATATCTTTAATCTTATCCATAATCATAATGGTCTTTTTTATGATTTGTCTTCTTTATATACTCGTAGGCCGAAAGAGCGGCTTTGGCACCTTCGCCAGAGGCCATAACGATTTGCTTGTATTTTGAAACATTGCAATCACCTGCAGAAAAAAGGCCTGGCGTTTTTGTTACCAATGTCTTTTGATCAAAAATTATTTCATTTTTTTCGTTCAATTCAACCAAGTTTTTGGCAAAAGAGGTGGAAGGGGAGTAGCCGATTTCAACAAAAACACCGTTAACATCCAATTTATGCTCCTTATTTGTTTTTAAGTCTTGATAGTAAATGGCGTTAACAAAAGTTTTTCCCTCAATCCTCATCATTTTTGCATTGGTGATAACTTCAATATTCTTGTGAGAGGCAACTAATTCCTGATTCTCTTGGTCGGCTCTTACTTTGTCAGAGTATTCCAAAATATAAATATTTTTTACGTAATTTGACAAAAATATTGCTGATTCAAAACCATTATTACCTCCGCCAACCACTGCCACCACTTTATCTTTAAAAATCGGACCGTCGCACAGAGAACAATAACTTACTCCTTTTCCGGCAAATTCTTCCTCTCCTGGAACATTAATTTTTTTTGATTCAGCTCCAGAGGTAATAATAACAGCCACCGCTTCATATTTTTTTCCTGATTTTGCCTCAATTAAAAAATGGTCAGTCTTTTTGATGTCAAGAACTTCATCGTGTGTTACCTCAAGACCGTTGGCGTTAATCTGTTTATGGTACAAATCAACCAAATCTGGTCCGGAGATTTTTTCAAATCCCGGATAATTTTCAATATCAACCGCCTTTTTAGCAACTTGTCCGCCAATATCCTTTGAGACAACCAAAATTTTTAGCCGCTGTCTAGCTGCGTAAATACCTGCTGAAACTCCAGCTGGACCGGCACCAATAATGATTAAATCGTAAACCATGATTTTGAATTTCTAATTTCTAATTTCTATTAAACTTTAAATTAAATAATTTACGAAAATACGTTTTAAAATTTAAATTTAATATTGAAAATTATAAATTGAAAATTACTCTACCACATTAACTGTTTTTCCTTTTATAAACCCTTTTATATTTTCAACTGTGGTTTCTAATATTCTTTCCAGTGCTTCTTTTGAATTGAAAGCGTTATGGGGGGTGATAATAACGTTGTCTCGCTCCATTAAAACGTGGTTTTCAAGCAGAGTTTTAAAGTCAATTTTTTCAGTAAATTTTTTAGACAAAAGCTGACGTTCCTCTTTAATATCGTGTTCTTGTTCCAAAACATCCAAACCAGCTCCCGCCAAAATACCATTGTCTAAAGCACTAACTAAGGCATCCGTTTCAACAATACCCCCTCTGGCAGTATTTATTAAGTAAGTCCCCCTTTTAATTAAATTGATGTTGCCAGAATTAATTAGGTGATGGGTATTTTTATTATAGGGAACATGCAAGGTTATAATATCAGAGTTTTTAAATAATTCTTCCAACGAGACATATTTAAAATTAAGTTTCTTTGCCAGTTTTTTATCTTGATTTACATCAAAGGCCAAGACATTCATTTCAAAACCTCTGGCGATTCTGGCAACATGGCTGCCAATATGTCCAGTTCCAATAATGCCCAAAGTTTTTCCTTTTAAGTCAAACCCCTTTAAGCTTTCAGGGATGAATCCTTTTTCTCTTACTCTTTGTATAGACTGGTAAATTTTTCTTGAAAGATTGAGAATCAATCCAAATGTGTGTTCAGCTACTGTATTCTCGCCGTAGATAGGCACATTACAGACTACTACACCATTTTTTTGGGCTTTTGCTATATCAATATTATCAAAACCAGTGGCTCTGGTGGCAATCATTTTTAAATTATTCAATTGAGAAAGAACGTTTTGATTTATTTGTGAGTCAGTAAATACCGATATAATAGAAGACTCTTTTGCCAGATTAACATTATCTGCTTCCAAATGTTCATCAAAAAATTGCAGCTCAAAATCTTTAAGTTCTTTTTTAAAATATTCTTTTTCCCAATCTTCTATTTCTTCAAAAAAAGATATTCTCATAAAACATAAAATAAAAAATCATGCCGCATGTTTTATTCAACTATTGTACCCCATTTTTCAAAAACAGAAAAGCTCTGAGCCTATTTTAACGGCTAACACACTGTGTTGGCCGTTAAACTAAAAACCGCCTTCGGGCGGTTTTTAGTTTATTTTATCGTTTTCAAATAATCTTTTAATTCTTTGCCAAATACAGGGTTTTTTAGAGATGTGTAGAAAAATGACTTTAACCACTTTAATTTGTCTCCGCATTCCAACCACTCGCCCTTTAGTTCGTATCCGTAAATGGTTATCCCGTCCATAAGCATTTTACCCAATACTTCAGCCAAAATTATCTCACCTTTTTTTGAAGGAGGGGTTTTTCTCAGATAGTTAAAGACTTCGGGAGTCAAAATAGATTTGCCCACAATTACCAGATTTGACTGGATTTGTGATGGCTCTGGCTTTTCTATTATTTTTTTTATTTTATACAAGTGGTTGGCGATTTTTTCCGCCACTACCGAGCCATAAGACGGGATGCTTTCTTTCGGTAGGGATCTTAAGGCAATCACCGGTGCGTTACTGGTTTTGAAAATTTCAATTAGCTGATATAAGGCGGGGATTTGGGAATCTACGACATCGTCTGAAAAAGAAACGGCAAATGGTTCTTGGCCAACAAGCTTGGCAGCTTGCAAAATAGCATGGCCATCGCCAATTGGATTTTTCTGTACCACATAGGAAAAAGAAATTCCTTCAAAACTTTCTTGAAAATCTTTTAGTTCTTTTAAAGCCTTCTCCTTTTTTCTTTTTTCCAAAAGATTCTCTAATTCCGGAGATTTTTGGAAATAATTCAATATCATTTTCTGCTTAGGACTGACTACGAAAATTATTTGCTTAATGCCTGATTTTTTTACCTCGTCAATTATATACTGAATAATGGGTTTGTCTGCCAAAGGAAAAAATTCCTTGGAAACAACCAAGGATAAGGGCAAAAACCTGGTTCCTAATCCAGCTAAAGGAATGACTGCTTTTTTGATTTCCTGCTCCATAATGTTTCACGTTTCATGTTTTATGATTTATGGTTTGAACTTTACTTTTCTTAAGAAAGCCGGTATTTCCCATTCTTTTTCTTGTTGAGCCCTTCTTTTTTCTTCCATTTCTTGGGCTTTTTTTATTTCCAAAGCCGTTCTCCTAATGGCTTTTTTAGACTGCGTCCTTGAGGTGCTTGATTGGAAAGGTCTGCTGGCAGCTGTTACAATTTCCTGACCTATTAACCCTTTTAAAGTAAGGCTTTGAGACTTGGGTTTTTCAACTACACTTAGCCTTTTTAAATCTAATTCCAGGGGAGCTTTGTTAAAAACAGAAACCAATTGTTCTTTCAAAAGTATTTTTCTTCTGTTTATTGATACCGGAGTTATTGAAAATTTCTTTTTCACCTTCTTTATTTTTTTCCCTGTTTTCTTTGAAAGTTTCAATGGTTTTACCGCCAAAACTTTTGGTGATGTGGTGGGCTCTCCAGTCATTAGAACGGTTGCTTTTATCTTGTTTTTATATTTTGAATTTTTAGAAATACCAAAAATAATTTTTGCTTTAGGACTTTGTTCGGCAATAATTTTGCTGATTTTATCCACCTCAAACATACTCAAGTCGTTGCCTCCTTGAATATTAAACAATACTCTCTGGGCCACAAAATGACTTTTGCGGTATAGGGGATTGTGTAAAACTTGCTGGGTTATTTTTTTTAATCTGTCTTTACCAGAAGACTCTACAGTATTCAAAAAAGCTAAATCTCCTTTTCCTTTTAATATGGCCCTTAAATCGGCAAAATCAATGTTTATTACTCCTGGGTTATAAATCATATCAATTAAACTCTCCAAAGATTCAATCAGTGTTTTGTTGACTTTAGAAAAGGCCTGGGTGATGGGGGTATCAGGATTTATCACCCTAAAGACTCTTTCGTTTGGTATAACAATTGAAACGTTTAATTTTTTTCTTAATTGGGCAAGGGCCCTGGAGGCAATTGCCTGTTTTTGCTGGCCTTCAAACTTAAAAGGAAGAGTGAATATCCCAAAAGAAATTCCCTCAAAATTTTCATTGATTTTTTCTACAAAGACCGGCGTGGCACCAGATCCCAAACCCCCACCCAATGAGGCAATAAAAATAACAATATGTTGGTCTTTGAAAAGACGTGCCAACCTTTCTTTTCCTTGTTCGGCCGCCATTTTTCCCAAACTTTGATTTAATCCCGTGCCCAAGCCATGAGTCAGGTTTTTTCCGAACAAAAAATATTTAATCCCCCGGCGTCTTTTAAATGCCCTGGCGTCGCTATCGGCAATGACAAAAGTTGCCTTATGCAAAGAACGGCTTATTTCTGAAACGATTGAAGAACCGCCTCCGCCAATGCCAATAACCTTTATTTTGGTTTTAAAGAAAGATTCTACTGGAAAAGAGGGTTGTTTTGGTTTTAATATTTTTGTTTTTCTTACTTTTCTTACTGATTTTTTCCGTCGCTTCTTCTTTAAAAATATTTTTTTTAATTTTTTGGACCTGCTTTTTTTAATAAGTTTTTTCTTTTTTTTCCTAACCCAAATTTTTTTTGGCCTCTTTGCCACTCTTCTCTTTTTCTTAAGCAATCTTTTTTTCTTAACTTTCATTAGATACATATTACTCTCTTGGGTAATAAAATCAAGTTTTTTAACAAAAAATCCGCCTGCCTAAGTTTTGTTATATAACAAAACTTAGGCAGGCGGATTTAAGTAATTTGAGATAGGTCCGACCTCGCTCAAATTTTTCAATATATTAAGTCTTTTTTAACCCTTGCTTTCTTCGTATTTTCTCCAGGCTCCAGAAACGGCTGGTTGCGAAGCGTCTAATTCTGCCAGGATTTTGTCTCTTATATCACTTGTTGCCACTTCTTCTTGGCTGCCAAAAGCCATTTGGACTGAAGACAATATTTTCTCGGCAGTGGCAGTTGCCTCTTCATTGGAAAGCCCGGCCTCCAAAGCAGCAGACATGACTCCACTTTTTATTTTTTCTGAGTCAAAGGGAACTTTTGTCCCATCTTTTTTTGTTACAAAATTTGCCATGGTTTTAATTTCGAGTTTTTTAAGTACATTAAACCGACCTTTATTTTTTTATGTGGGTGTGGTAGGAATCGAACCTACGACCTCGTTCTTATCAGGAACGCGTTCCACCATTGAACTACACACCCAAAAATTAGTGCTGGACTGCTACTAAACTATAAATAAGATGGTTTAATTCTAACAAAAATAATTACTTTCGTCAAAATTAATGCTCTGGTGATTAATTTTCAAAAATTCAAAACCCAAAAGTTTAACGGCTCAACGGCTTATCCTCTGAGCCGTTGAAATTTACCCTAAAAAACGGCCCCGGAAAGTTTTGCAACTTTCCGGGACTTATCATTAGCACAAGCCGAAAGGGGATTGACCCTAAGCACAGGGAGTTGACCCTTTGGTAAAAGAGGTTCTTCCATCCCATCTATTGTGTCATGACGTAGACGGGATTTCTGGCAGGAGCAAGAGACAAAAGAGTGCCATAGCTACAGGGAGAGCAGAAGAACTTTTCTAGGCTTGTGCCAACGATTTACAAAAGCTATATTAAGTGTAATGCCAACATCAAAGTTTGTCAAATTTTAAATTTTTTTAAATCTTTCTTGTTGGAAAATTTTTAAAGTGGTACAATTAAAAAGCATAGAAATATATGGAAAATATAAAAAATATTCTTTGGTTTAAAGAAGTAGGCATTAAAGATATCGCTTTGGTGGGAGGGAAAAACGCTTCGCTTGGTGAGATGTACAATAATTTAGTGTCTAAGGGGTTGAATGTTCCCAACGGCTTTGCCACAACTTCCCCAGCCTATTTTTATTTTTTAAAAAACAACCAGCTTACAGAAAAAATAGAGGGAATTTTAAAAGATTTAGATGTTAGTGATTTAAAAAGTCTTGGATTTAAAGGAAAAAAAGTAAGAGATTTAATTTTATCTGCCCAGCTTCCTGAAGATTTGAAAAAAGATATTATTTCTGCCTACTTGGATTTGTCAAAATTTTACGGCGCCAAAGAGATAGATGTAGCCGTTCGTTCTTCTGCCACAGCTGAAGATTTACCAGGAGCCAGTTTTGCTGGTCAACAAGAAACTTTTTTGAATATTAAGGGAGAACAAAATGTTTTGGAGGCAGTTAAAAAATGCCTTGCCTCTCTTTTTACAGACAGGGCCATTGTCTACAGGCAGGAGATGGGCTTTGACCACCTAAAAGTGGGGCTGTCTGTGGGAATACAAAAAATGGTCAGGTCAGATGTCGGGGTCTCTGGAGTTATGTTTTCTTGTGACACTGAGTCTGGATTTTCAGATGTGGTTTTGATTAACGCCAGTTATGGGTTGGGTGAAAATGTTGTCTTGGGCAAGGTTGACCCAGACCAATATTATGTTTTTGAAACGAGCTTAAAAAGAGGCTTTAAACCTATAATAGAAAAGAAAATTGGCTCAAAAGAATCTAAATTGATTTATGATAAACCTTCAGTCTCACTAATAACAAGAGACTCAAAAACAACCAAAAATATTAAAACAACTGACAAGGAAAGAGAAAGTTTTGCTTTGACTGATGAGGAAATTTTAACTTTGGCAAAATGGTCAATTACAGTAGAAGAGCATTATAAAAAGCCAATGGATGTGGAATGGGCAAAAGACGGAGTTGACGGGAAGTTGTATGTGGTTCAAGCCAGGCCAGAAACCGTCCAAAGCAGAAAAAACATCAACATTTTAGAAGAATATGTTTTACAAAAACCTAACACCCAACACCTAACACCCATAGTGCAGGGTTTAAGTATTGGTAGTAAAATTGGATCTGGTAAAGCACACAAAATTTTAAATCCAAAAGATATAGATAAGTTTAAAAAAGGCGAGGTGTTGGTGACAGATATGACTGATCCAGACTGGGTGCCGGCAATGAAACTGGCTTCGGCAATCATCACAGACGCAGGCGGTAGGACGGCTCACGCCGCCATTGTTTCAAGAGAACTGGGCATTCCCTGCATTGTTGGGACCAAAAATGCAACAAAAGTTGTTAAAACAGGAGAGAAGGTAACCGTAGACTGTTCTGGCGGCGAAAATGGATTGGTTTATAAAGGCATAATTCCCTTTGAAGTAAAAAGAACTGATGTATCAAAAATTCAAAACCAGTCTGCCAATCGGAAGACAAAAATTTTAATGAACATTGGTGACCCCGGTCAAGCTTTTAGTTTAAGTTTTATACCTAACGATGGAGTGGGTCTGGCCCGTGAGGAATTTATTATCGCCAACTCAATTAAAATCCACCCACAAGCCGCTATAAATTATAAAAAATTAAAACCTGTTCTAAAAAAACAAATTGATAAATTATCTTTAGGGTATAAAGATAAAGTTCAATTTTACGTTGATAAATTAGCCGAGGGAATTGGAAAAATCGGCGCCGCATTTTATCCAAAACCGGTGATTGTCCGTTTTTCTGATTTTAAAACCAATGAATACAGAGAGTTAATCGGGGGAAAACTTTATGAACCAGAAGAAGAAAATCCAATGCTTGGGTTCAGGGGAGCTTCAAGATATTACAACCAAAAATTCAAAGAGGCATTTATTTTAGAGTGTAAAGCAATTAAAAAAGTACGTGAAGAATTTGGTTTAGATAATGTCCAAGTGATGGTACCTTTCTGTAGGACAGTTGAGGAGGGCAAAAAAGTTTTAGAAGTTATAAAAGAAGGAGCATTGGTAAAAGATGATAATGGATTAAAAGTATTTGTCATGTGCGAGATCCCTTCAAACGTGATTTTAGCAGAAGAATTTTTGGAAATTTTTGACGGATTCTCCATTGGTTCTAACGATTTAACTCAGCTGGTATTGGGATTGGACAGGGATAATTCAGAAATTGCGTCTATAGGAAATGAAAAAAATGAATCAGTAAAAGAGTTAATTAAAAAAGTAGTTAAGGTTTGCAAAGAGAAAAATAAGTATTCGGGAATCTGCGGCCAGGCCCCTAGCGATTTTCCCGATTTTGCCGAATTTTTGGTAGAACAGGGAATTCAATCAATTTCTTTAAATCCAGATTCAGTAATAAAAACTATGTTGTTAATCGCAGAAAAAGAAAAGAATTTAGCGTCTAGGGGCTAGCGTCTAGGGTATAGTAGAAACTAAACCCTAAACCCTGAACCCTAAACCCTAGTAAATGTTTGACATCGTCACTTTCGGTTCTGCCACACAAGATATATTGGTAAAACCGAAGAAACTAACATCACTTAAGTATTACAAAAAATCCTCAGCGGGAGGTGAGGTTTGTTTTCCCATGGGCTCTAAAATTGATATTGAAGATGTAAAGTTTTACAGCGGGGGCGGGGGAACTAACACAGCCGCCACATTTGCCCTGCAAGGTTTTAAAACGGCTTTTTGCGGAATGGTAGGTGATGATATTTCAGGCCAAAAAATTACCAATGAGTTAAATGAGTTGAAAATAGACACCAAATTGGTTTTAAAAACAAAAGAAAAGCCAACCAATCATTCAATTATTATTTTTGGCAATGATACCGACAGAACTATTTTCACTTACAGAGGAGCAGCTGAATTAATGAATAAAAACAATATTCCCTGGGAAAAATTAAAAACTAAATGGATTTATTTAGCACCCCTGACCGGTTTATTATGCGACAGCTTTCAAGAATTGGTTGATTTCGCAAAAAATAATAACATAAAGGTTGCTGCCAATCCCAGCATGGCCCAGCTTTCTTTACCCAATTTTCTAAAAATTTGTCCTAAAATTAATATTTTAATTTTAAACCAAGAAGAAACCAGTTTTTTGACAAAAATTCCATTTGATAACGAAAATGAAATATTTAAAAAAATCAAAGAAGTTTTTTCTGATATTGTGATTATGACAAAAGGAGGCGAGGGAGTTGTTGTTTCTAATGGAAAATTTATTTATAGAGCTAAGCCCTACATTGAGAGGAAAATTGTTGACACTACAGGAGCTGGCGATGCTTTTGGGTCTGGTTTTGTTGCAGAATTTATTAGGACTAACGGAGAAATTGAAAAATCAATTCAGTTTGCAATGGCAAATTCAGCCGGCTGTCTTTCAGAAATCGGCGCCAAGAACAGATTATTAAAAAAGGGGCAGGAATTTTACAGAGTTCAAGTTATAAAAGAATAAAATGAAGAATTTAAAATATTATTTAAATAAAGCTTATAAGGAGCATTGGGCAATTGGACAATTTAACTTTTCAACTTTTGAACAAGTGAAGGGAATTGCAGCAGCGGCTGAAAATTTAAAGTCACCGATTATTTTAGGAACCTCAGAAGGTGAAAGTAAGTTTGTGGGGTTAGAAGAAAGTGTGATGCTACGTAACATGTTACGTAGCAAAACGGGTTTGCCTATTTTTTTAAATTTAGACCACGGGAAATCTTTTGAATATGTTAAAGAGGCAATTTTAGCCGGGTACGATATGGTTTGTTTTGACGGGTCAAAGCTGGCACTGGAAGAAAATATAAAAATTAGCAAACAGGTCAAATCATTTGCCCGATGGAAAGAGGCTGTTATTGAAGGTGAAATTGGCAGATTTGGCACAGACGTCTCAAGGGTTTATAAGGAGAAGTTTGAAATTAAAGAAGAAGATTTGACCAATACACAAGAAGCAATGAAGTATCGCAAAGAAACTAAAGTTGATTTGTTGGCAGTAAGCGTCGGCACTTTTCATGGGATAGATATTAACGGAGTTTCTCCTAATATCAAATTAGATAGATTAAAAGAGATTAAAAATGAGGTTAGTATTCCTTTAGTCTTGCACGGCGGTTCTGGAACACCCGAACAAGATATAAAAGAAGCCATAAAATTAGGCATTGTGAAAATTAACATCAATACGGAGATAAGGTTAGCATTTACCAATGCTTTGCGAAAATCACTAGAAACAAACAAAGAAGAAATAACACCTTATAAATATTTATCAGAAGCAATTGCAGCGGTGCAGAAAGTAGTTGAAGAAAAAATAAAATTATTTGGAAGTCAGGACAAAATATAAATTTTCAACCATACCCTAATTTTTGCAATTGCAAAAATTAGGGTATGGTTGTTTTTGATGAATTTTAAGTATTTACAAATATACTAACATGTATTAGTATCTAACTTATGATAAATTTAAATGCAAAAATTAGGAAGGATTTTGGGGAAAAGACAAAATCAATTAAAAAAGCCGGGGAAATTCCCGCTGTTGTTTATGGTCCGGGCGTAAAGAATATTTCAGTTCAGGTTAATGAAAAAGAGCTCAAAAAAGTTTTGCAAAAAGCTGGCGAAAGTTCTCTTATAGAACTTTTAGTTGAGAAAGGGAAAAAACCAGTTCTAATCCATGAAATCCAAAAGGACCCAGTTTCAGATAAAATCATCCATATTGATTTTTACCAACCTGACTTAACTAAAGAAGTAGAGGTGAAAATTCCATTGGTTTTTGAAGGGGTGGCTCCGGCTGAAAAAGATTTGGGGGGTACATTGAATAAGAACATTTTGGAGGTTGAAGTTAAAGCTTTGCCTCAAGATTTGCCTCACGAGATTAAAGTAAATATTGATAACTTAAAAACCTTCCAAGACCATATTTTAGTTAAAGATTTAGCATTGCCGCCAAACGTTACGGTGATAAAAAAATCGGATGAAATTGTAGCACAGGTGTTAGCTCCAAGAAAAATTGAAGAAGAATTAGCCGTGCCAATTGAAGAAAAAGTGGAGGAAGTAGAAAAAGTTGAAAAACCGAAGAAGGAGGAAGAAGAAGTTGTTGCCGCCGAAAGCGAGCCTCGCCAAAGGCGGGAAGAAACTCCCAAGAAAGAAAAGCAACCAACGGAAAATAAATAGAATTAAAAAAGAGTCGTTGACGGACTCTTTTTTAATTTGTTAAAATAATAGTATGGGCGTTAAATTATTTAAAACAATTTTATTGGTTGCCATTTGTTTTTCATTTGTTGCCATTAGTGTATTACCGGTAAGGGCGGAAGATTTGGCAACCACCTGTCAGCAAATTTCCAGCACTGAAAATAGCTGTCAGAATTTAAGTTCTCAAGATTGTCGGGCTATTCTTGAAAAGTGCGCCGCTTATTATGATGAGCAATCAGCAGAAATTGCAAAAGACCTTACAAAAACAAAACAACAGAAAGATACTTTGCAGAATCAAGTTTCAACTTTAAAGAAAAAAATAAAAAACCTGGAATACCAAATTAACCATGGAACACTGATGGTAAAAGATTTAAATATTCAGATTTCAGATACCCAGGTTTCTATAGATAAAACAGCGTTAAAAGTTAAAGATTCTCAAAATCAGATTTCCCATATTTTAAGGTCAATCTATCAAGAAAACCGAAAACCTTCTTTTGTGATTCTGCTTGAAGGCGATCTCTCGGATTTTTTTAGCAACCTGGCTTACTTGGAAAACTTAAATTCCAAGTTAAGCGATCTTTTAGAAAGCACCACCAACCTTAAATTTTATTTGGAACAGCAGAAAGGAAAACAGGAGAATGAAAAAGGACGACTTGAAAAAACGATAAAGGTTCAGAGTTTACAAAAACAGGAAAATGAGCAGAATAAAAAACAACAAGAAAGTTATTTAAAGCTTACCGAAACCCAGTATCAGCAGCAATTGAAAGAAAAGGAGGATGTTGAAAAAAAAGCGACAACAATCAAATCCAGAATTTTTGATTTAATAGGCGTTTCCAAAGCACCGACTTTTGGCGAGGCCTATGAAATTGCAAAATACGTTTCTTCAATTACCGGGGTAAGAGCGGCTTTTATTATGGCCGTTTTGACCCAGGAGTCCAATTTGGGCAAAAATGTCGGACAGTGCTATCTTCAAGACACAAAGACAGGAGACGGAATAAGAATTAAAACCGGAGCTTATTCGCCTAAAACAATGAATCCCTCAAGGGATATTCCCATATATTTGAAGCTGATAGAAGATATAAACCAAGGCAGAAATTTAATAAGAGACCCGTTTTCAACTCCAGTTTCTTGTGTGATTTATTATAATGGCAGGCCTTACGGATGGGGAGGGGCAATGGGACCAGCTCAGTTTATACCATCTACTTGGAACTTAGGATACGGGGAAAAAGTTTCAGACATTACCGGTAAAGTGGCAGACCCCTGGGATATTAAAGACGCCTTTTTGGCAAGCGGCTTGTTGCTTAGAGATGACGGTGCCAGAACCAACGAATTTAATGCTGCATTGAGATATTATTGTGGAGGCAGTTGCACCAGATATGACCGCTTTTACGCCAACGCAGTTATCAGTATTGCAAACCAGTACGAGGCCGATATTAAGGCGATTGGTGGTTAATAAGCGACAAGAGACAAGCGACAAGAGACAAGAAAACGTCGGAAATCGGCGTTTTTTGGTAAGGGGGTTGACAAGGCTTTATGGTATGCTATAATTAAATTATAGGGTAAAAAATCAACCAAAGGTCAATCTCGCAGCTGTTGCCTGAATTAGGGATACCCTCAGGTGACCAAACGTGCCGGCGTTGAGACAGCGATTTGTTTTCCGGTAAAGTTATACCCAAAATTGGCAAAGCGTCATACGTACGACGTGAAGCCACCGTCCAGAAGTTAGCGAGAATCTAACTGGACGGATTTGTTCTTTCAGGTCAAAGCCGGTTAAGGTTGCTTTTGGAGACTTAAAAATCTCCAGTTCCGAGAAGCATATCTTAACCGGCTTCTTTTTTTCAAAAAATTCGTCCACAAGCGGTAATCCTAAATTATAAATTCCAAATTCTATTTCTTAAATGCTTTTACAACCGACCCTAAATCCCCGTTAATTATCTTTTCTAAATTGTGCCACGATTTGCCAATGCGGTGGTCTGTTATCCTGTTTTGGGGGAAATTATAAGTACGGGTTTTTTCGGCACGTTTGGCAGAAGCTATTTGTTGTCTGCGCTCTTCGGTTAATTTTGATAAGTCAGATTCTTCCTGTGCTTGTAAAATTTTGGCAGCCAAAATATTCATTGCGTTTTCTTTGTTTTGTAACTGGCTTCTTTCTGATTGCGAAGTTACCACAATACCGGTAGGATTATGGGTAATTCTTATAGCCGATTCTGTTTTGTTGACGTATTGCCCCCCAGGACCTGAAGCCCTGTAAGTGTCTATTCTCAAATCACTTGGATTTATGTTTATCTCGGTCTTTTTAGGTTTTTGCAGAACAGCCACACTTACAGTTGAAGTATGCAATCTGCCTTGTTTTTCTGTCTTGGGAATTCTTTGTACCCGATGAACTCCTCCTTCATTTTGTAATTTATCAAAAACACCAACCCCGTTCAGTTCAAAAATTACTTCTTTAAATCCGCCAATATCAGACTGGTTAGAATCTAAAATCTTCTGGTTCCAGCCTTGAGAAGTGGCATATTTTGAATACATTCTATATAAGTCGTGCGCAAAAAGCCCGGCTTCATCTCCGCCGGTTCCAGCCCTTATTTCAATAATAACACTTTGTTTCTCCGTTTGAGTTTGATTTTCCATTTCAATAGTGTATCATATGAATTGGGTTTTGAAAACTGGTCTTTGAAAAGGAGGAAGCCATGAAGTACCGAATCACTTACAGGATTCCTAACAGTCTCAATATGCCTAAAAAAACGGATGTCAAGGAATTCTCCAGCGATTCAGCTGCCATTCAATGGTACGAAGAAGAAAGAGAAATTCAAAGTGATGAAATCTGCGATTGCCCGCCAGTGCTGGCGTATTACATAGATGGTCTTGAGCGCATTGACCAAGAAGAAAAAGTTACGCGTCTTAAATAGACACGTAATAGAGCGGCCGGGAAACCAGCCGCATTTTTTTACGTAAATTTTAAATTTTACATTATCATTTTGAGGTTTGAAATTTGCATTTTGAATTAAAGTTTGTTATTATATTAACCATGAAAACAGATATTCACCCCACTTATTATTCTAAAGCAAGTGTGCGCTGTGCCTGCGGTAATACTTTTACAGTTGGCTCTACAAAAGAATTCATAGATACTGAGATTTGCGCCCAATGTCATCCTTTTTACACTAAAAAAGAGAAAGTTTTGGATACATTAGGCAGAGTGCAGAAGTTTAAGGATAGAATGGCAAAAAAGGTTGAGAGGCCAAAGAAGATTAGAAAAGTAAAAGAAAGGAAAAAGTAATCAACGAATAACTAATCTATTACGAATTTACGAATATTCGTAAATTCGGGTTTGATTCGTAAATTCGTTGATAAATTATAAATGGATAAAACAGATATTAAACTTAGCATTGATGACATGGCAAAAGCCGGTCTTAACTTTGGGCACAGAGTTTCAAAGCTTCATCCAAAGATGAAACAGTATGTGGCAGGAATTAAAAGTAATGTCCATATGATTGATTTGGAAAAAAGTGCTAAGGAATTTGAAAGGGCATTAAAATTCATTTCAAAATTAGTTTTGGAAGGTAAAATAATTCTTTTTGTCGGAACAAAAATACAAGTTAAAGAATTAGTAAAAGAGGCGGCCCAGGCCTGTAAAATGCCTTATGTGATTGAACGTTGGCTGGGTGGAACATTTACCAATTTTGAAACTATATCAAAAAGAGTTTCCTATTTTAAAGACCTGGAAAACAAGAGAGCCAATGGTGAATTTGAAAAGTACACCAAAAAAGAGAGGATGAAGATTGACAAAGAAATAGAATCCTTGAGAAATAAGTTTGAGGGCATAAAAAATATGGAAAAGCTGCCAGAGGCCGTTTTGATTTTAGACCTTAAAAAAGACGATACCTGCCAAAGGGAGGCAAAAAGAAAGGGGATTAAAATTATAGGGGTCATTGACACCAACATTGACCCAACTATGGCAGACTATCTAATTCCGGCGAATGATGACGCCATTAGTTCGGTTAAATTCATTTTGGAAAAAATTCAAGAAACAGTATTGAATTCAAAAATCTAAATTCAAAAACAATTTAAAATCACTAATTCAAAAACGAGTTTTAATATTTGAAATTAAGTAATTGTTTTTAAATTTATCATTTTAAATTAGTTATAATGATTACAATTGACCAAATCAAAAAGCTTCGCGAAGAAACCGGTGTTTCTCCCACTGAAATTAAAAAAGCATTGGAAGAGTCAAAGGGAGACTTAGAAAAGGCAAAAGAACTTCTAAGAGTTTGGGGTAAAACCTTGGCTGGTAAAAAAACAGAAAGGGAAACCAAACAGGGGATTATTGAAACTTATATTCACCAAAATTCAAAAACAGGAGTATTATTGGATATAAGATGCGAGTCTGATTTTGTGGCAAAGTCCAAAGAATTCAAAAATTTGGCGCATGAAATTTGTCTGCAGATTGCGGCAATGAAGCCGTTGTTTGTTTCGCAAAATGACATCCCAGAAGAATTTTTGGATGGCGAGACAAAAATTTACAAAGAGCAACTTAAAGATTCAGGAAAGTCGGAAAACATTGCAAAGCAGGTTATAGAGGGTAAAATAAAAAAGTATAAAGAATCAATTTCTTTATTGGAGCAGCCCTGGATAAGAGACGATTCAAAAACAATAAAGAATTTGATTGAAGATACAGTTTCTAAGGTTGGAGAAAATATTGAGGTGAAAAGATTTGTTAGATACGAGATATAACTTTAAAATCTAAATTCTAAATTTTAAATGAAATAATAATTTTAAATTAACAAAACAGTTTTAAAATTTTATCATTTAATATTGATTTAAAATTTAAAATCGGAAATTTAAAATTCACTAAATGGTTCAACTTATCGCATTGATAATTTTAATAATTTCTACTTCTGTGGTAGTTTTTATTTTATATAAAAAAATTCCTGTTTTGGTTCAATTACCGCAAAACGGACATCACGGTTTAAAAAAACCGGAATTTATTTCTAAAATAGAAAGAAAGATAAAAGATAAGCATTTCCATTTTTTTGAAAAACAGATGCTCTTGCATAAATTACTTTCATTTACTAAGGTTTGGATATTAAAGATAGAGACAAAGATTGATAAAATTCTTTATGGCGTCAGAAAGAAAGCCCAGGAGTTGGATAAGAAAAATGGCAAAAAATAGCATGCGAATAGCGTAAAGTTTTGCTCTTAGTAAAACATTAGCCAAATGTGCCCATCCGAATAATTAAAATAGTTGTGCCTCCTTAGCTCAGTGGTAGAGCAGAGGTTTTGTAAACCTCAGACGTCAGTCCGATTCTGACAGGAGGCTATTTATTTTCAAAAGTAAAAATGGTAGTATAAGTATAAAGGTAAGTAATAATATTATGGAAGTAAAAAAAAGAAATTACGATTTAAGAGAATTATCTAAAAAACATCCTAATAAATGGGTTGCTTTGTCTAGTGATCATAGAAATCTTATTGTTGTCGGAGATAAATTGAAAGATGTAGTATTAAAAGCTAAAAAAAAAGATGCAGTTTTTTTGAAATTACTGCCCTCAGATTCTTTTTATATGCCAGGAACAATGTAAAATTATGAAGTATAAATATATTTCTGTTTTTCCACCAGATAAAAGCTTAAAGTGGATAAAAAGGTCAATTATTACAATAGAAGTTTTCGGCAAAAAAGATAGTAAAAAATTCGACGCTCTTTTAGATTCTGGTGCTGATTGTTCTCTTTTTAATAAAGAAGTAGCAGAAGTATTAAATATAGATTTATCAAATTCAAAAGCCGTAAAATTTACAGGCATTAGCGGTCAAATAAATGGATATCGTCTGGAAAAAGTTAAAATAAGGGTAGATGGTACAACGAAAACAGTAGAAATTCCTATTAGTTTTGTTGATAGTCCTACAGTTAGTTTATTATTAGGACAAGAGGGTTTTTTCGATAAACATAGAATTAAGTTTGAAAAAAATCACGACGCATTTGAAATTATACCTACCTATTGACAAGGATTTTATTTGGAATAGAATGAAGTTAGAGGATAATATAATTAATTTTTTTAAAAAAACAGCAAAAGATATTCTCTAAAACCAGAGCACCTATAAGGTGCTCGGCCGAGCACTAAGTTTAGTGCTTTGGATTAGATAGCAAGGAATATCCACGAAAGTACTTAGATGAGTATTTTCGTGGGTATTTTTTTGAAGAAGGATAGAATGGTAAGCAGTTTGAAAAATAACTATTCGCTTATTCGTACGAATAAGCGAATAATATATTGCATCCCAATATAGTGAAACCGACTGTGTTGGGGAAATCGTCAATTTTGGCAAGTCGCCAAAATTGACTTCTTAAAGTTGTTTCGAATAAGCTTGTGAGTGGCTTACACTCACATATATTTTGAGAGTTTGATCCTAGCTCAGGGTGAACGCTGGTAACGTGGATACCGGCA
>CAYIDV010000007.1:0-18901 GCA_964362315.1 uncultured Candidatus Saccharibacteria bacterium | reverse complement strand
ATATCTTTGTTACTTCTATGAGTTCTTGATAAATTTGTTCAATCTGGTCTGGTGTACAAAAAGTATGACTGTCATCTTGTGTAATTGATCTGACCCTTGAAAGACCCAATAATTCGCCGGCCTTTTCGTCCCTGTAAACAGTAGTCGTTTCCATATATTTAATAGGCAAATCCTTATAGCTGTGAGGTTTGGCGGCATAAATTTGCTGGTGGTGAGGGCAATTCATCGGTTTCATTACCAATTCATCTTCGGTTTCTTGGCTTTCTACCAAAAATAATTCATCGCCAAATTTATCCCAATGTCCGGATGTTTTATATAAATCATTTTTGGTGATGTGTGGACTCCATACTCTTTGCCATCCCTTAGCCAATCTTAATTCTTGAGAATAATTATTTAAAAGTTCTCTTAATAGGGCACCCTTTGGAGTAAATAGGGGCAATCCTCTTCCTACTTGTTCAGATATAGTAAACAAGTCTAATTTTTCTCCTAAAACTCTGTGGTCTCTTTTTTCGGCTTCTTCTTGTATTTTTAGATAAGACATTAATTCTTTTTCCGTCTCAAAAGCCACTCCGTAAATTCTGGTCAGCATTTTATTTTTTTCTGAGCCCCGCCAGTAAGCCCCGGCAATTTTCGTCAGTTTGAAGCTATTTGGCTCAATTTCTTTGGTGTTTTTTACGTGTCCGCCCCTGCACAAATCCAAGAAATTTCCGTTTTGATAGGTTCCCACCGTTTTGCCAGGTAGTTCTTTAATGATTTCTAACTTATAAGGGGAATTTTTAAATAGTTTTTTGGCTACAATTTTTGATACTTTTTTGCCTATAAATTTTTGGTTTTCTTTTATTAACTCTTGCATTCTGTCTTTTATTTTTGACAAATCTTCAGTGGTAATATTTTTCGTCAATTCCATGTCATAGTAAAATCCATTTTCAATGGCAGGGCCAATTGCTAGTTTTGCCCTCGGAAAGAATTCCATAATGGCGGAAGCCATAATGTGAGATAGGGAGTGTCTTATTTTTTCAATCTGTTCCATTTTAAGTTATTGCTAGGTCCGACCCCGCAATAGGCTTATTGCGGGGTCGGACCTATTATCTTATTTTGAAGTATTAAAATAGGTTACCATTTCCACAAACCATAGTAAACTATTGACATTATTAAAGTTTAAATATATAATTTAACCAGAACCTAAGACAAAAAGTCAATCTTCAAACAGGAGAGAAACCGTGGAAACTTCAATCATCATTCGGACCTTGAACGAGAAAGATCGTCTGTCCGAATTGTTGGTAGTGCTTCGGAATCAGGATTACTCAGGAGAGACTGAGATTATCGTCGTTGATAACCAGTCATCGGACGGAACGGCAGAGTTCGCAGTACAGCACGGAGCCAAGCTGGTAACTATCAAGAGAGAGGATTTCAGCTTTCCTATTTCTCTTAACAAGGGAGCGGAGGCGGCGAGCGGTGAAATCCTAGTCTACCTTGTGGGTCATGCCTTGCCATTCAAGAATTATTGGCTGAGGCGTGGTTTAGAACACTTTGCTGATCCAAAAGTAGCTGGCGTTTACTCTCCAGTCATTCCAAGGAAGGGATGCACTTTTACAGAGATGCTTTGCTACTGGCCTGGCTACCTTCGTGCATGGAAAAGAGGTCCCTACCGAGTCAGTCAAGGAGGAATGGGCGTGTTCGGTGCTACCAACGTTGCCCTACGCAAAAACCTGTGGGAAAAGCATCACTTCGACGAACGGTACGGACTGGGTGGTGAAGACGGAGAATGGGCTGGCTGGGCAATGTCTCAGGGCTTTCAAATCGTCTGCGACTACCGTTTTTCGGTAAGACACTCACACGGATTGGGGTTCTCGGGACTCAAAAAACAAATTCGATACTGGAGTAAGCTCGGGCAACCGACCACCTTCAGTCGGGAGGAATTCGGATTCAGGAAAGATCTGAAATTCTGACTCAATGCCTATTTAGGATAAAACCTAGATAGGCTTTTTCATTTTAAAATTATTGACTTGAGATTTGATTGAAAATTGATAATTGAAAATTAAAAATTTATAATCATGATTCTTCCGGCGTTAAAATTTCCTGCACATCATCGGCAATTATTTTAATTTCCCCGTTTCGGCTGTCAACGCGGCCGGCAAAAAACACCACTTTGTTTTCCTGCAGGGCAGTTGGGTTTCTGTCTAATAAGTTTGGGAATACTACCACCTCTGTTTTGGCAGTCAAGTCTTCAAATTTTATAAAAAGCATTGGTTTGCCGTTTCTTGTAATGATTTTTTTAACGTTATTTATTAACCCCCCAAGCAATACTTTTTTATTAACCATTGCCCTGTCAATTTTTGAAATGGCAAAGCATTTGGATTCAAAAAGTTTTCTAAACCCCTGCAGTGGGTGAGAACTTACATACAAACCCAACAATTCTTTTTCCCAAGTTAACTTTTCAAGAAGTTTGGCGGGGCTGACCGTCTCCATTTTTATTTCATTGTTTTTTGATGTCGGTGCGTTGGCAAAAAGCCCTATTTGGCCGTTACTTTTGTTTTTTTGGTTTTCTCTGGCGATTTCCAAAAGTTTTTCCAGATTTTGCAAAAGTTGGTTTCTTTCTGAAAAGGCGTCAAAAGCACCGGATTTTATCAGCGCCTCCATTGATTTTTTATTCAAATCTTTTGAGTTTATTCTGTTTATAAAGTCACCGATTGATTGAAATGGCCCATTTTTTTTTCTTTCTTCAACGACGGCATCAATAATATTTGTACCCACGTTTTTTATTGCCAGCAGCCCAAAACGAATATTTCCGCTAGCTGGCGGATTTGTTGGTACAACGGTAAAGTTTTTAAGAGATTCATTGATGTTTGGCGGCAGTACTTCAATGCCCATTTTTTTGCACTCTTCTATTAATAAGGCGATTCTTTCAACATCAGTTTTTTCTGAAGTTAAAACAGAAGCCATAAACTCAACTGGATAATGAGCTTTTAAATAGGCGGTCTGGTAGGCAATGGTAGCATACGATGCTGCGTGGGACTTGTTAAATCCGTACGAGGCAAAAGGCAAAATCCATTGCCACAGTTCTTCGGCAATTTTTTTATCAGTGCCGTTTTTAATACATCCTTCAATAAACTTTTTTTCTTGCGCACCCAGTAATTCTTTTATTTTTTTTCCAACTGCCTTCCTCAATACATCAGATTCGCCAAGGGTGAATCCAGCGATGTCACGAGCCAAACGCATCAGTTGTTCCTGATAAATCATGATGCCTTGTGTTTCCTTTAAAATGGGCTCTAACTTAGGATGGATATACTCAATTTTTTGTTTACCATGTTTTCGTTCAATGTAATCTGGAATAAATTGCATAGGTCCAGGACGGTAAAGGGACACCATAGCTATAATATCATTGAATTCAGTTGGCTTTAAGTCTTTTAAGTATCTTTTCATTCCGTCTGATTCCAACTGGAAAATTGAAGTAGTTAGGGCGTCTTGTAGGATTTTATAAGCTTTTTTGTCGTCAAAAGGAATGGCATCAATATCAATTTTTTCATTTCTAATCACGTAAATGCGAGCCAGCGTATCTTCAATTATAGTCAGGTTTTTTAAACCTAAAAAGTCCATTTTAAGCAGTCCCAAATCCTCAATGCTGTGCATTTCATACTGAGTCACTACGTGCTCATCATCTTGCGTTGGATGCTGCAGTGGTACTGAATGTACTAGGGGATTGGCTGAGATAACTACGCCACAGGCGTGAGTAGAAACATGCCTTGCCACACCCTCCAGTTTTTTTGCCAAATCAATGAGCTTCTTTGCCTGGGGGTCTGTTCTGTAAAAATCTTTAAATTCACTTACTTTTTCTAGAGTTTCATCTAAGTCCATGCCAAAGGGAATCATTTTTGCGGCAGTGTCGCAGTAGCTGTACGCATATCCAAGCGCCCGACCAACATCCCGAATGACTGCCCGGGCTGCCATAGTTCCAAAAGTTATAATTTGGGCAACATGGTCTTCCCCGTATTTTTGGGCAACATATTTTATAACTTCATCTCTTCTTCTATCAGTAAAATCAATATCAATGTCTGGCATAGATATTCTCTCAGGATTCAAGAATCGTTCAAAGAGCAATGCATGCCTCATAGGATCAACTGTAGTAATATCGGTAAGATAACATACCAAAGAGCCCGCTGCAGATCCTCGTGTGTTTCTACTAATGCGTTTTTCTAGTGCCCATCTTACAAAGTCCCATACGATAAGTATATAAGAAGCAAAACCCGTTTTGTTAATAACAGATAGTTCATACTCCATTCGTTCTGTAATTTCTTTGGTTACATTATCTCCAAATTTTTTCTTCAAACCTTCTTGGCAAAGTTCAGTAAGATATTGCTCTGCCGTTTTCCCATCTGGCACATCAAAATTAGGAAGTTTAGTTTTACCTAACTCAAATTCAAATTGACAGGCTTCAGCAATTTTCTGTGTGTTTTCAATTGCTTCTGGCACGTCTTTAAAGTTTTCAAGCATTGATTCGGGGTTCAGCATTGAAAAATCATCTGCCTTCAAGCTTAACCTTTCGGTGTCATTTGGGTCAGAGCCGGTATTTATTAGCATTAACACATCTTGTGCCTCGGCATCTTCTGGTTTTAGATAGTGAATATCATTGGTGGCAACTAAAGGTATGCCGGTTTTTTTTGAGAGCTCAATTAGTTTTTTGTTAAGCGTTTGTTGCTCTGCAATGTTTTTATGGTATTGGAGTTCCAAATAAAAGTTTCCCTTGCCAAATAAACTTTCGTATTTTTTTGCCAGAGCTTCCGCTTCAGTTAACTTATTTGCCAAAAGTAACCTGGGAATTTTTCCGTTTAGGCAGGCAGAAGTTCCAATCAAACCTTCTGCATGACTTTCTAATAATTCTTCGTCAATTCTGGGCTTGTAATAAAATCCTTCAAGGTGCGCCAAGGTTACCAGTTTTACCAAGTTTTGATATCCCTTTTGGTTTTTTGCCAGCAAAATCATATGATAGCTTTTTGAATCAATATTAGGTCTCTTTTGTAATCTTGATTCATAGGCAACATAAATTTCACATCCCAGAACTGGCTTTATTCCTCTTGCTTTTGCCTCTTTAAAAAATTCAACGGCACCGTAAAGAACCCCGTGATCGGTTAAAGCCACCGAATCCATGCCCAATTCTTTGACACAATCTAAAAGCTCAGGAATTTTCGGCAGTCCGTCAAGTAACGAGTAGTGACTATGGGTGTGTAGATGGGTGAATTTCATAAAACTTGCCTGCCCACTTCGCCTTGCCAAGCAAGACGGACGGGAAACATGAAACCTGAAACATTTTTACAAACCCACTTCGTAGTTGTTTTTAATACTTTATGTTTCACATTTTATGGTATAATTTTACTTTTTTACACAGTTTAAGTCAACAAAGATATGTTAAAATAAAGCAATTTGCATAAGTGCAAAATAGTTTGTTGGTGAACTGTTTTTATAACTTATGCAAATTGCGGAATCTCGCCCTAAATAATTATGACTCAATGTTTAGAATATATTCTTTTAGTGTGTGGATAATTTAATGAAATACCCAAATTTTAACGAAGAAAAGAAACTATGGAAACAAGGTTATAAATTTGTTATCGGATTGGATGAAGCCGGTCGGGGCCCTTTGGCAGGGCCGGTTGTGGCGGCAGCAGTAATGATTAGGCCAGAGCACCTAAAAATAGGTGCTTGGCGCTCGTCTGAAATTTTTAAAAAAAATTTCAGACTTCGCGATTCTAAAAAGCTTTCTGCCAAACAAAGAGAATATTTTTATAATATTTTAGTAAACCATCCTCAGATTAAATGGGGGATTGGGGTGGTTTCAGAAAGAGTTATAGATAAAGTGAACATATTCAATGCCACCAAACTGGCAATGAGAAAAGCCCTAAACGACTTGTACCATAATTTTCACGGTCGTGAAAATTATGGTACAAGAGATTTTATTCTTATTGACGGGAATTTTGCCTTAAATAATTTAAATGTTCCACAAAAATCAATTATTGCAGCTGATAAAAAGGTTTTTTCCTGCGCTGCCGCTGGAATCATCGCCAAAGTTACGCGCGACAGAATAATGCAGAAAATGCACAAAAAATATCCTCAATACGGATTTAACTTGCATAAAGGATACGGAACCAGGTTGCATATGAAAAATCTGCAAAATTTAGGACCCTGTAAAATCCACCGCAAAAGTTTTTACCCAGTGAGTATTTACAAAAGTTAATTTATCTGATAGGATATAACTCAGCGTTTAGCTTCTAGGGTATAGCGTCTAGATTTTACTAAACCCTAAACCCTAACTATCTAAACCCTAAATTGTGGCAGTTCCCAAGAAAAGAAAAACTAGTTCAAGTGTGCGCCAACGCCGGATGCATATTTTTATTAGGCCGGCTGCTTTGACAACCTGCAGAAAATGCGGTAAACCAGCAAGGCCTCACGTGATTTGTAAATATTGCGGTTACTATAAAGGTAATGAATATATAAAAATTTTAGCAAAATTAACAAGAAAAGAAAAAAAACAAAAAGAAAAAGAAATGAAAGAAACAGAAAAAGAGCAGAAAATGAAAGCACCAATGACAATGGAAAAACTTTCAAAGAAATAATTTTAAAATCTAAATTATAAATTTTAAATAAAACCCAAATGACAAAATGTTTAAAACATTTAAAATTAAGTCATTGATTTAAAATTGAAAATTTAAAATTCACGCCTATGGCAAGCCGGCACTTATCAAGGTCAATAGTGATGCAGAGTTTGTACGAGTGGGATTTTTACGGCAAAAAAGAAGATTCTTTACAAACAATTATTGAAAGGAACATTAAAGATTTTGGTCCTGGTTTGGAAGATTTAGAGTTTGTCCGTCAACTGGCTGAAGGGGTAGCAAAACACTTAAAGGACGTTGATAAAATTATTGAAAAAGCTGCTCCTGAATGGCCAATTTCACAAATACCTCTTGTTGACCGCAATGTGTTGAGGATTGGTCTTTTTGAACTTTTGTATAGCAATAAAGAAGAAGTTCCGCCAAAAGTGGCAATTAACGAAGCAATTGAATTGGCAAAAAACTTTTCTGGGCGGACTTCAGGCAAATTTGTAAACGGAGTACTAGGGACAGTTTTTAAGCAATTAAGCGAACGGTAGTGAGCTTACCCGCCTAAATTTTTGCTCTTAAGTTAAAATATTTTATAGGTTAGGTAATACATGCAAAAATTTAGGCGGGTAATTACATTATTCGCTTCGCTCATAACGTAATCATGAAAGATTTTAGTTTATTAGAGAAACATTTAGGTTTAAAATTTAAGGATAAAAAGATTTTAACACAGGCTTTTGTCCATAGGTCTTACATTAATGAAAACCCCAACTTGGGTTTAGAGCATAATGAACGACTGGAATTTTTAGGAGACGCTGTATTAGAGTTGGTTATTACCGAGCATCTCTATAAAGAATATCCTCAAAAACCCGAAGGCGAATTGACTAATTGGAGAGCTGCTTTGGTTAATGCAAAAATGCTTACCTTAGTTGCAGAAGAAACAGGATTTAATGATTTTCTGCTTTTATCAAGAGGTGAATCAAAAGAATTAGGCAAGGCAAGGCAGTATATTTTAGCTAATACTTTTGAGGCATTTATCGGGGCCATATATCTTGATTCAGGATACTCTATAGCTGAGAAATTCATCAAAAAATATTTATTGTTAAAGTTACCTAATATCATACAAAAAAAACTATATAAAGACTCCAAATCACATTTTCAGGAAGAAGCCCAAGAAAAATCAGGAGTTACCCCAATGTATAAAGTTAGTAAAGAATGGGGACCTGATCATCAAAAGAAATTCAGAGTAGGAGTATTTTTGGGAGAAGATTTAGTGGCAGAGGGCGAGGGATCCTCAAAACAGGAAGCAGAGGAAGAAGCGGCAAAAGAAGCGTTAAGAGTGAAACAATGGGAATAATCGACAAATTTACCAATCCATTACGAATTTACGAATTAGTAAATTCGTATAAATTCGTTATTCGTTGATGAATTAAATTTAATTATGTTGGTAATAAGACTAACTCGTAAAGGTAAAAAGAATCAACCCTTTTTCAGTGTAGTGGTGATAGATAAAAGAAGATCTGCCAAAGGAGGCAGGGCAGTGGAAATTTTAGGGTACGTTAATCCTTTAACTAAAAGAAAATCTCTAAAAAAAGACAGAATTTTGTATTGGATAAAAGTTGGAGCAAAAGCGTCGCCAACCGTGCATAATTTATTGGTTGCTGAGAAAGTAATAGACGCTAAAAAAATAAATGTTTCTAAAAAGCCTAAAAAAATAGCAGAGTCGGTGTCATCTAAATAAACATCTGTTCCTGATACAGCTGACCAGACCTCTTCTGCCCAGACGCCAAAAACAGAGGAAGCTGTTGTTAAAGAAACTCTACCTGAGGTTCAAAGACCGAAGACTGACTCATCTATTATAACTGAAAAATCAACTGAAAAAACTGAAGAAAAACCACATCAATCAGAAAAACCTGCTTAATTCTAAAAGGTCAAATTTTAACGGCTAATATGGACCATATTAGCCGTTAAAATGCAGTATTTTACCATTTGCCTGTAAGAGTGTTGACTTATATATCAAAATTTGTTAAAATTAGACCTATAAGCATTATTAGTGGATAAAGATAAAAATTCTAAGGCAAATATTGTAAAACAGGAAGGTAGGGTGACAGAGGCTTTACCAAACGCCTCTTTTAAAGTTGTGCTTGACGACGGCAGGGAGGTACTTGGTTTTTTGTCTGGTAAGATGAGGTTGAATAGGATTAAAATTTTGCCAGGTGACAAAGTAACCTTGGAAATGACTCCCTATGACGAGAAAAAGGGAAGGATTGTGTATAGGTTAAAGTAGATATTAGGTGATAGGTGTTAGATTTTAGCAACGGTAATGTCATTAGAGTCTAATATCCAACACCTAATATCCAATATCTAAGATGAAGGTAAGGCCATCAATAAAAAAAATCTGCAATGATTGTAAGATTGTAAAAAGAAGCGGTCATATTTATGTTATTTGCAAAAAAAATCCCAAACATAAACAACGTCAAGGCTAATACAGAATATAGAATTTAGAATATAGGGATGAATTTTTTTAAATCCTAAATCCTAAATTCTGTATTCTAAATACTTAAGTAAATGCCCAGAATTGCCGGAGTTAATATCCCGGAAAACAAAAGAATAGAGATAGCAATGACCTATATTTATGGGATAGGGAGGCCTTTGGCTAAAAAAATTTTAAAGCAAACTCACGTTGATTTTAACAAAAAAGCTAAAGATTTAACTCCAAAAGAAGTAAATGATTTAAAGGAATTTATTGAAAAAAACTTTAAGGTTGAAGGAGATTTGAGAAGGCAAGTAATGATTAATATTAAAAGGTTAAAAGATGTAGGAGCTTGGAGGGGTTTAAGGCATATTAAAAAATTACCGGTTAGAGGACAGAGAACTAAAACCAATACCAGGACCGTCAGAGGTAATGTCAGAAGGACAATGGGTTCGGGTCGTAAGCCACCATCAACACCAACATAATCGAGCTGCAGCGAGATTACCCGCCCAAATTTTTGCCGTCAAGTCAAAAAAACATTTTATCAAATAAATAATAAATGCAAAAATTTGGGCGGGTGATAATCTTTATTCGCTACGCTCATAAAAATTATCATGGGTAAAAAGAAAATTATAGAAAAAAGCCAGGAAGAAGTAATAAAAGAAACAGAAAAAGTTGAAGAGTCATTAAAAAAAGAGGTCAAAGTTAAATCAAAAATCAGCCGGGTTTTGGAAGGCAGGGTTTATATATCTTCTTCTTATAACAATACCATCGTTACCATTACTGATTCTAAGGGGCAAGTGTTGGCATCAAAGTCGGCTGGTTCAGTCGGTTTTAAAGGCACCAAGAAAGCTACTTCTTTTGCAGCCTCAAGAGTGGCAGAAGCCATTGCTAATTTCTGCAAAAAATTAGGTATAGAAAAAATGGAAGTTTTTATTAAAGGGATTGGCGCAGGCAGAGAATCTGCGTTAAGAACGCTGGTTAATCAAGGATTTAATATTATTTCCCTAAAAGATATAACCCCTATTCCTCATAACGGCTGCAGGCCCAAAAAAGTGAGAAGAGTATAAGCGAGCCGCAGCGAGATTACCCGCCCAAATTTTTGCAAATGTATTTAAATTATCTTTATCAATTAAGAATAAATACAAAAACTTGGGCGGGTGATTTGCTCGCTTTACTCATAAATTATGGCAGAAATAAAGTTAAACAATAATAAAGGAGTTGGAAAAGAATTTTTGTCTGTTGCACCACCTTCCACTAAAAGAAGAAAAAGAGGTGGGACTGCTTCTGATTACAAAAAGTCATTACAAGAAAAACAAACACTTAAAAGATTGTATGGTTTGTCAGAAAACCAATTCAAAAGGTACGTAAAGGAAACACTGGCGATGACAGGGATTGAAAATATGCCTGACGAGCTAATCAAACGTCTTGAAAAAAGACTGGATAACGTGATATTTAGGTTAGGATTCGCAAAATCACGCCCCCAGTCCCGCCAACTTGTTTCGCATGCTTATTTCTTGATTAACGGAAAACCAGTTAATATAGCGTCTTTTCAATTAAAAAAAGGTGATGTCGTAAGCATTAAAGAAACTAAAAAGAAAAAAAATATTTTAAAGGATTTGCAAGAAAAATTGAAAAAATTCCAAGCGCCGTCTTGGCTTAGTCTTAACATAGAAAAATTAGAGGGAAAAGTGACCTCAGATCCCAGTTTGGCCCATGCCAATCCACCAGTTGAAATACCTTTGATATTCGAATTTTATTCACGCTAATAGGTGTTGGGTGTTGGGTATTAGATATTAGACGTTCTTGTCTTATCTAACACCTAAAATCTAACACCCAAAATCTAATTATGATTCCTCTCCCATTACCGCCAAAGATAATACAAAAAGGTAAAAATCAGGCAATTTTTGAGGTACAGAGGCTTTATCCAGGTTACGGAGTCACCATTGGAAACTCTTTAAGACGGATATTATTGTCTTCTATGGAAGGAGTGGCAGTAACTGAGGTGAAAATAAAAGGAGTTTCGCACGAATTTTCTACAATACCCGGAGTCTTGGAAGACGTTATTATTATTCTTTTGAATTTAAAAAACTTAAGATTTAAAATCCATGAAGGAACCTTGCAAAAAGTTGAATTAAAGGTTAAGGGAGAAAAAAAGGTCAATGGGTCTGATTTTAAATTATCTCCGCAGATAGAACTTGCCAATCCCGAATTGCATATAGCCACAATAACAGATAAAAATACAGAGCTTAATATAGAAATTAAATTAGAAAAGGGCATAGGATACGAACCGAAAGAGCAGAGGCATGTTAAAAAGCCAGAGATAGGCGCTATTTTACTGGACGCCATTTTCACACCAATTAAAAACGTCAATTTTCAGGTAGAAAACATGCGGGTTGGGGAAAGAACTGACTTTGATAAGTTGTCATTAAACATAGAAACAGACGGCACTATAACTCCAGAGGAGGCTTTTTATAAGGCATCTGAGATACTAATCAAACATTTCACTTTAATTTTTGAAGGGAAAGCTCCCGAACTACCAGAAATAAAAAAACCAGAAGAAGAATCAGAAATTAATAAAACCAGTGTTGAAGATTTAAAATTGTCAACAAGAACTCTTAACGCTTTATTGGATAATAATATTAAAACAGTAGGAGGTATCTTAAAAAAATCGGAAAAAACCATTTCTGAATTAGACGGTATGGGGGATAAAGCGTTGTCAGAGATTAAAAGAAAGTTAAAGAAACTTGACTTGGAACTTAAATCAGAATAGTTTTACCCCACTTGTGGACTACAATGAGGAAAAGAAACAAAAAAGGAAGAATATTATCAAGGCCAAAAAGTCAAAGAGAGGCGCTATTAAAATCTTTAGCCACTAATCTTTTTTTGCAGGAAAAAATAAAAACCACTGAGGCCAAAGCTAAAGAATTAAGAGTTGTTGCTGAAAAATTAATTACTAAGGCAAAAAAAAATACATTGTCCAATAATAGGTTGCTTGTTAAAGTTTTAGCTCCGCATGTTGTAAAGAAATTAGTCGGAGAAATTGCACCAAACTATAAATCTTCAGCGGGGGGCTATACCAGAATTATAAAACTTGGTCCCCGTAAATCAGACGGAGCCAAGATGGCAATAATAGAATTGGTCAAGTAATGTTTTACTGTGTTTAGCGTAAAAGTTTAGCATCAGTTCTGCGATGACTCCGCAAAACCGACGCGAAAAGAAACGCAAAACAGACGCAAAAAACCAGAAAAATATGGAGGATATTAAGAGGGAAAATCACATAATTGACGCAACTGATAAAGTATTAGGGAGATTAGCGGCCGAGGTCGCTGTTTTATTACGCGGTAAAAATAAATCGGGCTTTGCTCCATATAAGGACATGGGCGACTTTGTTACCATTAAAAATATTGATAAATTAATATTTACAGGTAAGAAATTTGAGAATAAAATATATTACCGCCATACCTTGTACTTGGGCGGATTGAAAAAAACAACCATGAAAGAAATGTATAACAAAAAAGGTCCATCAGAAATATTCAGGAAAGCCGTGATGGGCATGCTGACAAAAAACAAACTAAGGGCAAAACAAATCAAAAGATTGAAATTTGAGCTATAGCGAAAACCCGAGGACGGGAATTTCAGCTAAAGCTGATAATTCTCGCGTCCCAACCTAAATTTTTGTCGTTATTTATATTGTAATTTGTAGAATTTAAAACAGGACCCAAACAGGTTTTACGTAGTTGGATGATAACAATGCAAAAACTTAGGCGGGTGCTTACTATATTTGTATGACAAAAACTAAAACAACCAAAATAAAAAAACCTAAAAAGAAAATTGTATCAGTTGATATTAAAAGTGAGATAAAAGAAAATCCTCAAGAAGATTTTCCAATAGAGAAACAATCGGCTTTAAAGCCAGACCGTTATTTTGAAGCGGTGGGACGGCGCAAAACAGCAGTAGCCAGAGTGCGTCTTTTCACCAGGGGGGAAAAACAGTTTTTGATTAATAAAAAGCCCTATCAAGATTATTTTACTATTGAGGAAGATAGACAAACAGCTGTCGCCTCATTGATAAAAATGAAATGCCTTGATAAGTTTAAAATCACTACCATTGTCAAAGGTGGGGGAAGGAGCAGTCAGGCAGAAGCAATTAGGCATGGTACTGCCAGGGTATTGGTTAGTTTTAACAATAATTTTAAAAAGAGGTTAAGAAAAGTAGGTTATTTAACCAGGGACCCAAGAATGAGAGAAAGAAAAAAGTTTGGGCTCAAGAGAGCCAGAAAAGCACCACAGTGGCAAAAGCGATAGCTTTTGCAACTGTGACACAGATGGGGTCGGGAAGATTGGATATCTTCCCGTGTAGGAAATTATTCAAAACCGACGAGACGCGAGGCGCAATTGGCAAAGCCAATTCGCCCCGTCTGTGGGGTTTTGAAGGAGTGAGCCGGTAGCCCTAAGGGCGCGCTGAACGAAGTGAAGCGAAGAGGCGAACGACCACAGTGGCAAAAGCGATAGAATTTAGAGTAATAAAAAACACGAAAAGATTTAGTATCTGTTCGTGTTTTTGTTTACGGAAGTATTCTGTCTGAGGCTAAGAGATTTTCTCCAGTTAGAATATACAATTTTCTATTTGACTGGTCAAAGAATATATTTGGTTTTTTAATGTCAATATTTTTACCTGTTTCTGTAGATAGGCCGTTAGATAAAAATATGGTTTGAGGTAAGTTTATTGAATTTATGTTGCCTCTTGTATCAATTTCAGAAATGATTATTTCGTCGGCTCTACTGAAAATTATATAATCACTATTTAACCAATAGCAATCGCTGATTTTTTTATCGGATTTTTGCAATAATATTTTATTTTGCCCTTCAGATACCGAATTCTTTTCTAAATAATAAACAAATATTTCATAGTCATTGAAGTAAACCATTTTTTGTCCGTCTTGGGAAACTTTTATTTCCTTGACAGAATCATAGAAATTCTTAAAAGACTTTGTTTCCTTGTCAAATAACAGTAGTTTGTCACCCTCTTTTAAGAATATGCTTTGTGATAATGCGTATAGCTGATAGGATTGTTTTGGATTTATTTTTAAAATAGTTTGACTAAGCTGCTCCGTATTTTCGCCATTTGGATTAGAGCTTTTCAAGAATCCGTCTGCTCCAAGCCACATAATGCTGTTGTTTAAAATTTCATAGGCGACAATGTTTTTTAACAATGCTTTACTTTTCTGTTCTTTGGTTAATTGAGAATTTTCTGGGATATCAGAATAATACAAATTGTTATTTTTTATTATAAACTTTTCTGGAGTATTTCGCTTTAATAACGAAAACTGAGACTTATCATCTAAAACATCAAATTTAATTTCTTTTTTAAATAAAATGACATTTTCCAGTTTGGCTACCTCCTTTTCTTTGACCGAGAGATTTTTCTGGTAGTCATAATAACCATCTTTTTTTATTAATACCGTGTGTTGTTTTGGCAAAAGGTCTTGCACAAAAACAGCACCAGATAAAATTCCAGTTTTATTTTTAATTTTAGAATCTACGATTACCTCTGCATCTTCTGGAAAAACTTTTACATAAACTCCGCCAGTTGTGGTTATTTTTTTTTCTGTTAAATCAATTCTGTATCCTATAGAATACAAAAGGATATAGGGAGTTATAGTCAAAAATAAAACAGTGCAGGTTGAAAGTATTATGATGCGAATTTTTAAAGACATTATTAAAATTTTGTATGTTAGTATATTAGCAGAAAATTATTTAAATTTCCACTAAAAAACTTTAAAAAAGGCAAAACCCCGAAATGTACATTTCGGGGTTTTGCCATAGAAAAGCATTACAACTTTTTTCCTACAAAATCTGTAAACTCTGCCAGTCGGCAGCTGTATCCCCATTCGTTATCGTACCAGCCCATTGTTTTTACTAAGTTTCCATTTACCATAGTTTGAGGCAAATCAATAATGACTGAATGATGGTCTCCCTTAAAATCTAAAGAAACCAGTTCATTTTCTTCGCAGCGCAGAACTCCCTGCATTCTTTCAGCCGCTTTTTTAAAAACTTCATTAACTTCTTCTTTGGTGGTTGGCTTTTCCACTTCAACAATCAAATCCAAAATAGAGACAACAGGGGTGGGTACTCTTAGGGCAATGCCATCTAACTTGCCCTCAAGCTCAGGAATTATTTTGCCTATTGATACAGATGCGCCGGTGCTGGTGGGAATTATATTCATTGCCGCCGCCCTGGCTCGCCTTAAATCTCTATGAGGCAGGTCAAGAATTCTTTGGTCATTAGTGTAACTGTGGACGGTGGTCATAAAGCCTTTTATAATTTTAAAATTGTCGTGTAATACCTTAACCATTACTGCCAAACAATTGGTGGTGCAAGAACCCATATCCATTACGTCAGTATTTTTAATGTCCAATTTATCATCATTTACCCCCAACACAAATCCGGGGATAGTTTTTTCTTTAACCGGAGCTGAAATAATCACTTTTTTTGCCCCAGCTTTAAGGTGTTTTTTAAATCCTGCTTCGTCTCTGAAAAAGCCGGTGCACTCTAAAACAATGTCAACACCCAATTTTTTCCAGGGCAACTTTTCGGGCTCTGGCTGAGCTAAAACTTTATACTCCTTTGAATCAACAGAAATAAAATCTTTGCCAAAGCCAACCTCTTTGTCAAAAACTCCGTAGTTAGAATCGTATTTTAAGAGATGGGATAAAGTTTTGGTATCAGTTAAGTCGTTAACAGCAACCACCTGTAAATCAGGATACTTTTCTATGATTCTCTTGAATACTTGCCGTCCGATTCGGCCAAAACCATTAATAGCTATTTTTATTGACATAAAAATAGAAAATTCTAAATTATAATTTCTAAATCCTAAATAAATCCAAAATTCAAATATTTAAATTCAAAACACGGGTTTTGAGTCTTGCCTGCCTGCAGCAGGCAGTGACTTTGGTAATTTGAATTTATTTGGAATTTGGTATTTTGGATTTAGGATTTTAACCCGAGGAGTTCGTCTATTTTCTGTTTGTCAAAACCAATGACAATGTTGCCATCAATATCAATTACCGGCACGCCCATCTGACCCGAAATTTCCACCATTTTTTCCAATTCCTTCTCGTTTTGGGAAACGTCAATTTCTTCAAACTTAATATCTTTTGAATCTAAGTATTTTTTCAGAGTATTACAGTAAACGCAGGTTGGAGTTGAATAGATAGTAATCATGTTTACTGTGTCGCTGCGCAATTGGGAACTTGGGAATTTGCAGCCAATGAATTATTTTTAGTAGAAGAAGTAGTATTGTTTTTAGAGTAAGTTGGAGAGAATGAGGTAGCTGCTGGGGTGGTGTTTAATTTTGTTGAACAAAAGCCAGGTTGAGTTGAAGATGAACTGCAGACCATGGTTTTCATTCCCTCAGATGATCTGCCGCCAAAATCCGACTCTGAAATTTCCTCTCCGTTTAATATAAAGGTAGGTGAACCGCTGATGCCGTATTTATCAGTTAAATCAAAATCCTCCTTGGCGTAAGCCAGCCCTTTACTGCTGTCTGTCATACAAGTGTTTAATTTATTTTGGTCAATGCCAACTTTACTTAAACAACCGTTTCCATCTCCAGCTTTTATATAGCAAGCTATATAAGGCCAAAACTTATCAGGCATCTCTTCTCTTATACACATCTCTTTAGAATTTTCTAGAGCTTCTTTTTCTCCGTGCATGGCAGTAATTTTACCGTTAACAATATTGCCGATAAACCTTACTTTAAAATACTGGGCAAGAGAAGGGATATTTTTAACGGCATCCTCCATTGCTCTTTGAGCCTGCAAGCCAAAAGGACATTGAGAAACAACATAGGCTTCAAGAAGAGGTTTGTCCACTTTTTTTAAACTATCAGCAGTTTTTCTTGTTGCTGGCGCAGTATCTTCATTTGTTGTTTGTTCTGTTATTTCTGAATCTATAGCAATAGCTTGAGGGAAAAGTAGCTTGCCGTCTTTGGTAATATACATATCATAGGTGTTATTTCCCATTTTCACTCCCATTTTTATCAAGCCGTTTTCCTTAGAAACATCACCTAAGGTGGCATTTTGGCCATTTTGCGCAAAGTTTTTATTAAGGTAATCTACGGCGTTTTGGGCTAAGGTATTGGCAGGCATAGTGTTATTATCCAAAATCAAAAAAGCAGTAAAGGCAACGCCCAAAAAAGCCACTGCTATCAATATTGTATTTTTGTTTAATCTTATTTTATCCAAATTTAAATTTAATTTTTTTAGTTGGAACATAAATTTTAATTTTCAATTTCCAATGACTAATTTTTAGTAACGCAACATTGTTAATTGATAATTGATTAATTGTTTGTTGTTTTTTTATTATATACCAATAATATTTTAAGGCAACCTACTGTTTTAAAAAAATATTATCTTTAAATTCATAAATGACTAACGCCCCAAATGGTAATTCCAAATTTTCAATGTCTTTGTCAGAAATATTTTCAATATATTTTACAATAGCCCTTAAACTGTTATGACTTGCCACCAGCAGCGCGTTTTTTCCACTTGCCAAATCTTTTATAACATATTTTTTGAAAAATGGCACTGCTCTTTTATAAACATCTTTTAATGATTCACCGCCAGGCGGCCTTTCGTTAAAACCTCTTCTTTCCAAATGAATTTCTTTTTCTCCATGTTTGGCAATAACCTCATCCTTATTAAGCCCCTGCAATTTTCCGTAATAGCGTTCATTAAGGTTTTCAGAAACATATACAGGCAGGTCGTTTTCACTGATATCTTCAAAGTTGCCCCATTTTTGCATCCTACCGCCGTCAAGATGCAAAAAAAGGGGATACCTATCTTTAATATTGTCAAAAATCCTTAAGACCGTTTCTTCATTTCTTACAAGAGGAGAAGTAAAAACTGCATCAATTTGTTCGCCGCTTAACTTGTCTGCAACTATTTTTGCATCAAAGGTCGACTCCTTGGTTAAAGGATTATCCACCCATCCGGCAAACCGGTTATCTTTATTCCACTGGGATTTAAAATGTCTTAGTAAAAATAACTTTGCCACGTTCCTGAAACATGAAACATTTTTACGATGATACGCTATGTTTCAAGTTTTATGTTTTAAGTTTTATGATTTTAGTTCGTTTTCTATTTCCAACAACCTATTGTATTTTACCATTCTTTCGGGTTGGGTGGGAGAGCCGGATTTTATAAAGTCAGCCCCGATTCCCACCGCCAAATCAGAAATAAACGAGTCCATTGTTTCTCCCGACCTGTGGCTGACTATAATTTTCCAGCCGTATGACTTTGCCAATTTTACCGCCTCAATAGTTTCGGTAACTGTTCCTATTTGGTTTGGCTTTATGACGATTCCATTACAGGCGTTTTTGGCTTTTGCTTCTTTGATTCTTTTTGTATTGGTTGTGGTTAAATCATCTCCAATAATAGTGGTTTCAGTTAATTCAGTTACAATCTCTTGGAACCCCTGCCAATCATCTTCTTGAAAAGGATCTTCAATGGCTAAGATAGGAAAACGCCAAACTAAATCTTTGTAAAAATCTATAAGTTCGCTTCGTGAAATTTCTTTTTCTTCCAAAATATATTTATCGTTTTTGAAAAATTGGCTGGCGGCGGCGTCAATAATAATTTTAACATCTTCGTTTCCAATAGCGTTCTTTAATAAAAATAATGCCTGCTCAGCTTTTGTGATAGGTAAGGCGAATCCACCTTCGTCCCCCATAGGAATATTTTTTCCGTAATTTTCTTCAATCAGTTTTTGCAAATTATTAAAGATTTTATTGCCCAGAGCAAAATTTTCATAAAAAGACTTTTTTTGCGGTACTACCA
>CAYIDV010000006.1:0-20345 GCA_964362315.1 uncultured Candidatus Saccharibacteria bacterium | reverse complement strand
ACCCGTGCAGGACTCGAACCTGCAACCAATTGCTTAAAAGGCAACTGCTCTACCAAATTGAGCTAACGGGCCGTGTTTTTATAATACCAAAAAAGTAAAAATTGTAAATAGAGCTTGAGAATTAAGGTAAAATATTATATTATCTATTAAAGGGCCTATGGTCTAATGGCTATGACACGCCCATGGCATGGGCGAAGTTGGGGTTCAATTCCCCATAGGTCCACCAAGCCCAGATATGAAAGAGTATATGAAAAATTTATTTTTCGGGAATCAAAAAATCAAGAAAATCTCTGGTGTTGTTTTAGTAGTTATAGGATTGGCCATTCTTTTAACACCCTTTACGCCGGGTTCATGGATAATTTTTATAGGATTGGAATTATTAGGATTACGTTTCTTGTTATGGGATAAGATAAATAAACTATTTATTAAAAAATAGAAAATATACAAGTAATCTCCTCATCACCCTTCGGCGGACTCATAAACTTTTCAACACTTATCAACATTTACGGCGGGTTTATCTAATAATACAAACTACCCAAATTTTCGAAGCTTCGAAAATTTGGGTAGTTTTGTAATTATTCCGCGATAAATCCATGGACTGACGCCCGTGGATACAGATTACCAAATGACTTGACATGATAAAGAAAAGAATGTAGTATTATTTTTATGAAAACAAATATAAAAACAATGAATAAATTACTTATAATTGGCTATATGGGTTTTTTGCTTGTTTTACTTTTTGGGATAGTTACACCCTTAAATGTGTCTGCTGTCGTATCATGCTCTGGAGGAAACTGTTGGTTTACAGCTTGTAGTGTAAATTCTGATTGCGGCACAAACCAGTTTACCGGCGCCCCAACTTGCCAAGGAAACACCGTCTATCAAAATTACATAACTTACACTTGCAATAACCCCAGAACGGCTGATTCATACTGCACAACCACGATTACTCCAAGACACCAAATGTCATGCAGTAGCAATCAAACCTGCAAAGTAGGAATATGTTTTGGGGAGATAACAGGTTCTGGATCCCAATATAACTATTCATACAATTATCCATATAGTTGCACTCCCTATTCATATCAAAAATGCGTTGGAAATTCTGTTTATTGGTTTGATTCCTGCAATAATCAGCAAAATTTATATCAAAGCTGTCGTGAGGGGCAAACATGCTCTAACGGTATTTGTGTAAATAATCAGCTAAATTATAATTCACGCTCAATAAAAGGATGTATAAACAATACTGTTTATTGGTACGATTCTTTAGGAAACCGACAAGATGTTTATCAAAATTGCAGCTTGACTGGGCAAACTTGCCAAAACGGGCAATGCACAGGCAACCAAGCTTACACTCAAACTGTTCAAACCACTTACGCAAAACATTATGTTACCAAGTGTTATAACGATAAAATTTATTGGTACGATTCAAAAGGAGCTGTTCAAGATATATATAAAGACTGTTCGGATGACAACCAATGCACACTTGATGGTTGCCAGGATGGTCAGTGTAAAAATGAATTAAAGTGTGACGGCTCTACCTGCGCCGTCAATACACCAGATTACGGCAATTATTGCAAGGAACTTAAAACTACTGCTGCTGTATCAGAGAATCCTTCTGTAATGGAGTTTCTTAAAAAATGGTATGTCTGGATTATCATAGCTGCGGCCTTGGTATTCTTGTTTATTGTTATATTTAGGAGACTTTCTTCTAAAGTATAAATATTTTTGCCGCAAAAAATCCGCTTTTCAAAGCGGATTTTTTGTGGTATAGTTTCAATGAATTATGCAAAACAAAGTAATCTTTTTTGAGTTTACCTCATACAAATTTGAACCAGAAAAAAAACGGATTTTTTTTAATTACAAAACGGAATTCAAAAATAAAAAACAATTATTTTTCACTGAAACTGTAATTTTACCCAAAATACCAGATACAAAATCATTACCAAAAGAACTATTGGCTAAATTACTGGAAGGCCTGCACATTATTTTAGGCGTAAGCTATTACAAACTCTATTGTTCGCATAAAATCAAGTTGCCTTATCGCTTGTCAAAGCAGGAAGCCAGTTTTTGGCAGACGGTTTATAAAAAAGGTCTGGGTGAATTTTTTTACAAAAATGATTTAGACCCCAAAACCGGAGCACTTTTTCAAAGTGCTCGACCGAGTACTTATTCTAAAATAAGTGCTCTGGTTTCTCCTAAATTATCATTACCACGTTATAATCGTTATCTTGTCGGTATTGGGGGAGGAAAAGATTCAATAGTTGTTGCTGAATTATTTAAAAAAAATAAGTTTGATATTACTGGGTTTGCGGTATCAACCAATAAAAAATCGCCATTGATTGATACTATAGTAAAAAAAATCGGCATAAAAGATTTAAAAATAAAAAGAATTTTAGACAAAAAAGTTTTTGATAAGCACCAATATAACGGCCATATACCAATTTCAGCAATTTATGCCTATCTTGGAATTTTTGCAGCTGTATTATATAAATACTCATATTTTATTGTTGGTAACGAATACAGCAGTAATTTTGGAAACTTAAAATACAAAGGTCAAATTATAAACCACCAGTGGTCAAAGTCATTTGAGTTTGAAAAGCTTTTTCAAGATTATGTGAAAAATTTCATCAGCCCTGATATTTTTTATTTTTCATTGCTCCGACCATTTTACGAAATAAGAGTGGTAAAAATGTTTTCTGAATTAAAAAAATATTTCACTCTTTTTTCCAGTTGTAACAGTAATTTTAAAATAAAAAGACTTACCCTTGGACAAACTCGGGGTAAATGGTGCAACCAATGTCCCAAATGCGTTTTTGTATTTATATTATTGTCGGCGTTTTTAACAAAAAAAGAACTTATAAATATCTTTAGTAAAAATTTATATGAAGACAAAAATTTATTGCCTTTATTTAAAGATGTTTTGGGATTTGGTAAGGTAAAGCCTTTTGACTGTGTAGGTACTTTTGAAGAAGCACAAACAGCATTTTTCTTGGCTAAAGATAAGTTCAATAATAGTTTTATTACGCACCAGTTATCTAAGAGGGTTAAATATTACAAAGAAGTTTTTAGGGTAAGTAATGAATCTTGCGTACCGGAACAGTTTAAATTTTTAGGGATGGAAAAAGCTTTAATATTAGGATATGGAAAAGAGGGTAAAGTTACCAAAAGATATCTTAAAAAATATTGGTCTAAATTAAAAACAGGCATTGCCGATCAAAAGCAAGAGAGTGATTACTTAAAAAAACAGGAAGAATTTGATATCGCCGTTAAGAGTCCGGGCATACCAAAAAAACTGGTGACGATTCCTTACACTACTGCCACCAATATCTTTTTTTCAAAAGTTAAAGGTAGAAATTTGATTATCGGGGTGACTGGAAGCAAGGGCAAAAGTACAACTTCTTCTCTTATTTATGAGATATTAAAAGAAACCGGAAAAAAGGTGGAACTTTTAGGAAACATCGGAAAACCAATGCTTGAAAGACTGTTAAAACCTCTTAATAAAAACACTATTTTTGTTTTAGAGCTTTCCAGTGCTCAACTTGATGATTTAAAACAATCGCCAGATATTGCAGTAGTAACAAATTTATTTCCAGAGCATATGGATTATCACGGAACGGTTAATAATTATTATCAAGCCAAAAAAAATATAATTAATTTCCAAAACAAAGATAATTATTTCGTTTTCAACCAAAAAACAAAAGGTTGGCTTAAAAATTATCTGGGTAAAGCCGTTCCTTTTGCAAGAGGAAGATTCAAAAGTAATCTTTTGGGAAAACAAAATCAAAACAATATCAAAGCTGCAGTAACTGTTTCCAGAATTTTAAAGATTTCAGAAAAGAAGATTAAAAAAACCGTGGAAAGTTTCAAGTCCTTGCCCCACAGATTGGAATTTGTGGGCCAATTTAAAAGAATCAAGTTTTATGACGATGGCAGCTCAACAAACCCGGAGTCAGCTATTATGGCAATTAAATCTTTAAAAGAAGTTGACACGATATTTCTTGGGGGCCAAGAAAGGGGATATGATTTTTTAGAGTTGGAAAAAACGATTAAAAAATATAAAATAAATAATATAGTTCTTTTTCCAGATAGCGGAGATAAAATTATAAAAGAAAAAAAGGCATTTAATATTTTAAAGACTTCCAGTATGAAAGAGGCGGTTAAATTTGCCTATAAAAACACTAAAAAAGAAAAAATTTGTTTGTTGTCTGGCGCTTCACCAAGTTATTCTTTGTGGAAAAACTTCAACGAAAAAGGCAACCAGTTTCAGTTAATAGTGAAGAAATTAGCCAAAAATAAATAATTCCTAACTTCGGGCTATAAAATACTAAAAACATACTAATATACGAAAAAATTTTCGTGTATCCGTACAAGATTCGTATTTCGTAGCTAAATAATGAGGAGGCATATAGATTATTATTTTCTTATATTAGTAGGATTGCTGATATTATTTGGGACACTTTTTTTATCCACGCTTTCCGCCCAGGAATCGCTTAAATTTTTTGGCAATACAAATTACTATCTTTTTCATCAACTTACTTCTGTTGTCATTGGTTTGGCATTAGCTCTGATACTTTTAAAAATTCCATTGAGCTTTTTAAAAAAAGCAGCGCCAGTGCTTTTGGTTATAAATTTAATACTGCTAATTCTTGTTTTTATGCCTTATGTGGGAATTAAGTTTTGGGGAGCAAAAAGATGGATAAGTATTGGCAATAACACTTTTCAACCATCAGAATTTTTAAAAATTACTTCTGTTTTGTATCTTTCTGCTTTGTTATCTAACAGGTTATCTGACAGTTCAAAAAAGGGATTAACATCTTTGATAAAAAAAGGTTACTATAACTTTATAAAGATATTTTTGCCCTTTTTATTTTTATTGGCAGTCATTGCAATAATATTATATCTGCAAAAAGATGTAAGTACCATGGGCATTATAGGCGTTACCTTGATTATGATATACTTTGCGGCCCGTACTCCTTTTTGGCACACTCTTTTCACTTTTATATCTGGAATAGCAGTATTATTTCTATTTGTTGTTGTTGAACCTTACAGAATTGAACGCTTAAAAACGCTGCTTAATCCAGAGTCTGACCCGCTGGGTAAAGGATTACAAATAAAACAGTCTTTGATTGCCTTGGGTTCTGGTGGGATTTTTGGCAAAGGTTGGGGAATGTCTACTCAAAAATTCGGTTTTTTGCCCCAGACAATGTCAGATTCTGTTTTTGCCATATTTGGTGAAGAAATGGGAATTATTGGTGGCTTAATTATAATCGTACTATTTTTATTATTTCTGTGGGGAGGTTTTAAAATTGCCAGGAAATGCACAGACACATTTTCAAAATTAACAACGGTAGGAATAAGTACCTGGATTGCGCTGCAGGCATTGGTAAATATAGCCTCAATTATTGGCTTATTTCCTTTGAGCGGCATCCCTTTACCATTTTTCAGCTACGGAGGTTCGCATATAATCGCTGAATTGATAGGCGTGGGAATTTTGTTGAATATATCTAAAAATGGGTAAATTTCTAATTTTAAATTTCTAATTTCTAAATTTATGAAGATATTATTTACCGGTGGGGGAACTGGAGGCCATATAATGCCGATAATTGCCATTGTTAGAGAATTGAGAAAATTGTACCCCAAAAAAGATTTAAAACTGCATTATATTGGACCAAAAGATGGATCGGTTTTATTGTCAAAAGAAAACTTTAAAATACACAAAATAACATCGGGAAAAATAAGAAGATATTTTGCCAAATCCAGTCTCAACGAAAATATAGATAACTTCTTTTATAATGTAGACGATATTTTATTTAAAATACCAATTGGATTTTTGCAAAGCTTTTTTTTGCTTTTATTCATCAGGCCTAAATTGGTTTTTTCAAAAGGTGGAACAGGGTCTTTACCGATAACTTATTGCTCAAAATTGCTGAGAATACCAGTTTTTTTACACGAGTCAGATGTTGTTCCTGGCAAATCAAATAAAATAACTTCAAAGTGGGCAAAGAAAATTTTTATTTCTTTCCCGCCTGCAGCGGCTTCGCTGCAAGCGATGCGGGCAGGTGAGAAAACAGAATATTTTGATTTAGCTAAAACGATTTTAGTTGGAAACCCTACCCGCTTCGCCGGCGAAGCGGGGCAAGTCAGAAAAGAGTTATTAGAGAAAGATAATTCAGTACCAAAAGAAATATCTGGCCTTACCTTAGAAAAACCAGTGATTTTAATTATGGGAGGATCGCAGGGGTCTGAAACAATAAATAATTTTGTTATAACAATTTTAAACGAGCTTTTGAAAAAATATGAATTGATACATATTACCGGGCCCAAAAATTATGAAAAAGTTAAAATAGAGTCTCAATTGGTTTTAAATAAATACTTTGAAAAATACTATCATTTATATTCATCTTTAGATGAAACAGAGTTAAAAAACTTTTATAAAGTAGCTGACCTTATAATTTCCAGAGCCGGCTCGGGCAGCATATTTGAAATAGCTTCTTTTGGCAAACCCAGCTTGTTAATTCCTTTGCCTTGGGCTGCTTCGGACCACCAATCAAAAAACGCCTACCAATATTCCAAAACTGGAGCAACGCTGATAATAGAACAAGACAATTTAATACCCCATTTTTTTCTGGGCCAAATAGATTTTTTATTTTCAAACCATAAAAAAATGGAAGAAATGCGGCAAGCGGCTTTAAAATTTTCCAAGCCGCTTGCCGCCCAAATGATTGCCAAGGAAATACTGGAATATTTAAAAATCAACCAATAACTAATCTATACTAATTTACGAATATAACGTATTGGTAAATTAGTTGATGATATGAAAAAAAGGAATTTAAAACTAAAAAATACAGGCATTAGGGTTCGTTTTCCGCCATCACCCACGGGGCCTTTACATGTAGGCAATGCCAGAACAGCCTTGTTTAATTATCTCTTTGCCAAAAATCCGCCAGGGGACGGAAAGGGTAAATTTATTTTACGCATTGAAGACACTGACAAAGAAAGGTCTGAATTAAAATGGGTTCAAGAAATAATTGAAGAGTTAAAGTGGTTGAGCATTGAATGGGACGAAGGACCGGATATTGACGGTTCATTTGGCCCTTATAAACAATCACAAAGATTAGCAATATACAGAGAATATTTGGAAAAACTTTTTTTAGATAATAAAGCTTATTATTGTTTTTGTTCAAGTGAAGAATTGGAGGCAAAAAGGCAGGATCAAATCAGCAGGGGAGTGGCGCCAAAATATGACGGTAAATGCAGAAATCTTTCAAAAGAAACTGTTGAAAAAAATCTAAAAGAAGGAAAAAAATCAGTCATACGTTTTAAGATTACTGATAAAAAGGTGAAGTTTTCAGATTTAATCAGGGGACAGGTGGAATTTGATGCCAGGCTCTTGGGGGATATTGTCATTGCTAAAAATTTAGATGAACCACTGTATAACTTTGCAGTGGTAGTTGATGATTTTAAAATGCAAATATCCCATGTGATAAGAGGCGAAGACCATATATCCAATACGCCAAAACAAATATTACTTCAGCAAGCCTTAGGTTTTGACCAACCAGTTTACGCTCACTTGCCCTTAATGTTAAACCCAAACAAGAGCAAAATATCGAAGCGCGCTGCAGATGTTACCCTAAAAGACTATCATGCCCAAGGGTATCTGCCAGAAGCTATGGTTAATTTTATGGTCCTTTTAGGGTGGAACCCCGGAACGGAAAAAGAAATTTTTTCCTTAGATGAGTTGAAAAAAGAATTTTCAATGGAAAAAGTCCAGAAATCTGGCGCGGTTTTTAACATACAAAAGCTTGATTTTATAAATGGAGTCTACATCAGGGAAAAGCCCATTGCCAAGCTTACAGAACTTTGCCTGCCGTATCTTCCAGAAGAAGCTAAAAAAGCACCCAAAAAAACACTGGAAAAAATAGTTGAGGCCTACAGAACAAGGTTAAAGAAACTTTCAGATATTAAAGACCTGACAGACTTTTTCTTCAAAGATAAATTGGAATATGATAAAAATTTATTGAAATGGAAAGAAATGGGGGATAAAGATGTCAGAGAGTCCTTAGAAGCGGCTAAAGAAGCTTTAGAAGGAACAAAAAAGTGGGAGATAGAAACAATAGAAAAGAACTTGTTAAAAGCTTCTGCATTGTTTAATACGCAAAAAAATTATCAAATTATAAATAGGGGATACCTGCTTTGGCCTCTAAGGGTTGCCTTGTCCGGCAAACAAGCCTCCGCTAGCCCCTTTGAAATCGCGGAAATCTTAGGAAAAGATGTAACTCTGCAAAGAATCCAATCAGCTATTGACAATACTTTTTAATAATGCTATAATTAAGACATAGGATGAGACTTTGGGTTTCACCCTGAATTCCTGTTCGTATGGGCAGGTGCGCTGAAAAGCGAACGGCGTGGGGCAGTTGTGCTAATCAATTGCCAAGCTCTTTCAATGGAGGCCGTATGGCCACTTTGTTCAAGATCACGAACGGACCGTGCAAGGGGGACTTGAAGTTGGCCCTGTTCGAGTGGAAAGTAGTGAAGTTCACGATTGACAAGCTGGGCGAACGGGAGATTCGAATTGTTCAGGTTGGCGAAGGAGACGGCCTGAATTGGTGGCGAATCTGGGGATACATGGTGGAAGGAATTCCATATCGTTTATCCCCTGAAGGATCCTGCGAAGGATTCTTTCATTCGCGCACCAGAGAAGGCACTCTGAAGATTGAATGGAGTGAACTGGGAACCAGCCTCGCTTGCCCGCATTGTGGAAAAGAACAGGAATGGTCTTGCTCCAACCCAAACTGGCATCGAGGCGTAAAACATCGGCCTTCCTATTGCAGGAACTGCGGAGTCGAGCTCCGACTGCCAAAGTAGTTCAAATCAAAGCCCCAGTGGAAAGGATTTCCACTGGGGCTGAATCATTTAACCTTGTAATTCAAGGCTTTTTTGTTACAGTTTTTCTTGGTAAAATAAGTTCATAAATCATAAATCTTAAATCGTAAATCCAATGAATAGGGGATTCATCAAAAATATTTTGGCTATAGCTGTTTTGCTGACAGTGGTTTTTTTCAGCCAGCAGCCGTATTTGAGAGACAGTGGTAGAAGTCTGTACTCTCAGTGCAACCAATATTTGGCAAAAGCCAGAGATTGGGTTTATGTTACAATATATCCTAAAGTCCGCTCCGAGGCCGAAAAGAGGGGAGAAGTGGTAAGTCAGGAGTTTGAAAAGCAAAAAAATAACTTTTTCCAAGATATTTGGGAAAAAATAAAAAATTATTTTGCAAAAATTTTTTCTAAAACTTTTGGCACGGATGTTAAGTAAGCTTGAGTAGGCTATAAAAGCCGTAATCCGCTATAATCCTATAATCCACAGAATCCTTATTGACACCCCTTATAGAGGGGCTTATTATTAATATATATTAGTTCGCATAATTATAGTTAAGAGAACTAATGATAGGTTCTCTTAACTATGCCCAAATTATGCAAACCTGACGGACTCGCATAATTTGGGTCAGCAGAGATTAGTTATGGAAAAAAGTAATATACCCATACCAAAGCATATCAATGATTTTTTGGATTGGATTGACGTAGAAAAAGGACTTTCGTCAAAAACTCAGGAAAATTACCGCAGATTCTTGGAGAAATTTTTATTATGGCTGAAAAAAAATAATTTACAGAACCTTCTTCCTCACCAGCTCACTCCTGACCATATCTGGAATTATAGGGTCTTTTTGGCACGTCAGTCCCCCACCCCTCATAAGACAAGTTTAAAGAAGAGTACACAAAACTACTATTTAATCGCTTTAAGGGCTCTTTTAGGCTATTTTGTAGCTAAAGATGTGATTTCCATACCTCCAGATAAAATAACGCTTTCTAGGCCCGATAAAGAGAAAATAGTGAAGTTTTTAACTTTAGAACAGATTGATAAGCTTTTTTCGGCTCCAAATACTGCTACAGTCCAGGGTTTAAGGGATAGAGCTATATTAGAGGCTTTTTTCTCAACTGGAATGAGAATTTCAGAACTCACTTCATTAAATAAAGAGCAGATTAAAATAAAACCAGACATTAGTGAGTTAGAAGTAGGAATCGTAGGAAAAGGAGGTAGGGCTCGCACAGTATATCTCTCAAAAAGCGCGATAGAATGGGTAGGAAAATATTTAGAAACTCGGAAGGAAGATAAAGAAAAACCTCTATTTTTAAACTATAGTGGTAAAAAGGGCGCGTCACGTCGGCTTACTCCTCGGGCAATAGAAAAAGGCTTGAAAAAATATATCATTGCCGCTGGCTTGCCTATTAATACCACTCCCCATGTCCTGCGCCATAGCTTTGCAACAGATCTTTTAGCTAACGGAGTTGACTTACGAGTGATACAAGAATTTTTAGGCCATAAAAACATTCTTGCTACCCAAATATATACTCATGTTACAAATAAGAGGCTTAAAGATATCCATAAGCAATTCCATGGAAAACCAAAATCAAGTAATTAAATTATCTCCAGAATATAAATCTCACAGACCAAAAGGGTTAAAACATATTGATATGGCAACAAAGCTTATATAAATTATTTACGAAACATTCATCGCCAGTTTCACAGTGGTAAAAAATTAAAACCATGATATAATTATATTGTCGCATAACAAAGATTATCACAATATTTTTATAAAATTATGGAAAATAATTTTAACATTGCAAAACTGGTAAGCAATAATGCCTGTTTTGATTTACAATTCAGAAAAGATACCCGACATGAAAGAACCGGCTCCCCCACTTACTACAGATGGAAGACCCAATTCGTGATTACTGCGCAAAAAGAAAATATAAAACTATTAAAAAAAGTCAGAAAAACAATTGGCTGCGGAAGAATAACAATTAATAAAGGCCAAGCCAGACTATCTGTGCAAAACATCAATGAGATAGTAGATTTTGTCGTACCCTTTTTCACAAAAAACAAGTTGTTGGGCAACAAGAAAAAAGATTTTGAACTGTGGCAAAAAGCAGTAAACATAATTCAACAAAATAAAGGAAAACAAATTACAAAGTGGAAAAAAAATAATTTACTGTCTTTGCTTCAAATACACCAATCTGCATCAAAATACAAGAATAAACCAAAAAAAGCCAAATGGATTTCAATGGCAAAATCAATGACAAAAACTTTATAATAGTAGTCCCCAACTGAAAATAAAATCGCCTCAGTCGGCGATTTTTTGAAAGGAGAATCGTTGAAATACTAATCTTTTTTGTTTAAAGATAATTGGAAAACAAAGATTTTATATTTTGGCAGCAAATCGCTTTCCACTGTATTTATACATTTGCAACTATTACCGTTTTCAGAAATAAAAGATTTGGCTGATTTACAATCTTTTTCATCTTCAAATGATAAATCACTCTTTGGCATAGCCACTCCCACATATACTATCTGTCCACTTTTCTTCGGAGAACTATTGTTTTGACGTTCTTCTACTTGTTCTACATCTACAATACTAATGTGATCTAATATTTCTTTTCTGTAGAAATCAGAAGTTAGCTTAAAAGTGAAAAAGTCTGTCAAAGCAATAATTAACAATACCAATGAAAACGCAAAGAGTCCTCTTTTGGACACGGGATTCCTCCTTTCTTTTAGTAAGTAGTAAGAGCTATTACTATTGTACATTTAATTTTCTTTACATACAATAATAAATCCATTTTCAAAGCCTATTTTAATTCAAAAAACAAAATACTCCACAATTTTCACACCTGTGAAATTTGTGGAGTATTTTGTGTATTAGTCTGTCTTCAAACTTCTACTTACCGAACCTGCGCTGGCGCCAAGAGAACTCATTTAGCACTAATTCTAAGTCTTGTTCTGTAAAATCTGGCCAGAGTTTTGGTGAAAAATATAATTCAGAATAAGCCGCCTGCCATAAAACAAAGTTGGATAAACGCCTTTCTCCTCCAGCCCTTATGACTAAGTCAGGATTAGGCAGGCCGGCGGTTGACAAATAATTTTCGAATAGTTTTTCATTTATTTTTTCTGGAGCAACCTTATCTTTAATTATATTTTTTACAGCGTTAACAATATCCCACTTGCCTCCGTAACTTACAGCCAAATTTAAATGCATTTTTTTATTTTTTTCAGTATTTTTTTCAACTGTATCAATAACTTTTTTGAGAGAATTTGGAAGTTTATATTTTTCTCCTATTACTTTTACTCTGACTCCCTCTTTGTTAAATTCATCAATACCCTCTCCAAGATACTTTTCAAATAATTGCATTAAAAATTTTATTTGTTCTTGTGGCCTTTTCCAATTTTCACTTGAAAAACCAAAGACAGTAACTACCTTCACTCCTCTATTTTTACACCAGCGCAAAAAATCATTAAACTTGTCTTTACCTTTTAAGTACCCTTCTTTAATATTAATTTTTTTTTCTTTTGCCCAACGTCGGTTGCCATCAGGGAATAGAACTATATGTTGTGGTATATTTGACATAATATGCATTTTACAATAAAATTTTGACAAAATCAATAAATTCTGATAAAATCAGGCCAGAAAATAGAAAGTAGAAAATAGAATTTGTCGTTTCATATTCTAGATTCTAAATTCTAAATTCCAGATTCTAAAATAATGGCTACATCTAAATCAGCAGGTTCATCAAGGTTAGGCAGGGACTCAGCCAGCAAAAGGCTGGGAATTAAAATGTATGATGGGCAAACAATTAAAACAGGAATGATTATTGTGAGGCAAAGAGGCACAAAGTACCTGCCAGGAAAAAATGTGAAAAAGGGCTCAGACGACACTCTCTATGCGACAAAACCCGGAGTGGTTCGCTTTACTACCAAACTGAAAAAATTATTTGACGGATCACAAAGAGAGACAAAAATTGTTAATGTAAAATAAAAATCCATGGACGTTAGTCTATGGATTTTTATTTTATTGATGCTTTTATAAATTCTAAAAATAGAGGGTGTGGTTTTAGGGGCCTTGATTTAAACTCTGGATGGAATTGGGTTGCGACAAAAAATGGATGCTGGGGAATCTCAATTATTTCCACTAAATTTTTTTCTGGGTTTAGTCCAGCCATTACCATGCCATTCTTTTCCAGTATTTTTCTATAGTCATTATTTAACTCGTATCTATGCCTATGTCTCTCTAATATTCTTTCTAAACCATAAGCTTTATGGCTTACGGTTTTTGATTTTAAGCGACAATTATAAGAGCCCAACCTCATAGTACCGCCGTACTTTTTTTTCTTCAGTAAAATCTTTTGGTCTTTCATAACATCAATTACAATGTTATTGGACCCGCCTGCGCGGGCAGGTTTTTGTTGAAATTCAGCTGAGGTAGCGTCTTTTAAACCACAAACATTTCTGGCAAACTCAATGACTGCTAATTGCATTCCCAGGCACAGCCCAAAATAAGGTATTTTATTTTGTCGGCAATATTCAATGGTTTTTATTTTGCCCTCTATTCCCCTATTGCCAAAGCCGCCAGGCACAATGATACCGTCGAACTTGCTAAGATTTTCTATTTTTTTTGGTTTTTTTTCAAAATCTTCTGCCGAGACCCAGGTTATTTTTGGTTTTCTGTGTTGTGAAAAACAAGCATGCTTTATCGCCTCAATAACCGATATATAAGAATCCATTAAGGTAAATTTGCCGCTTTCAAAATACTTTCCAATAACCCCAATTTCCACCGGTTTTGGTGAATTTTTTATTATTTTTACAAATCCTTTCCATTCTTTTAAATTACTTTTTCTTGGTTTTAAATTAAATTTTTTTAAAATTTTATTACCCAAGTTTTCTTTTTCAAAATTGAGAGGCACTTCGTAAATTGATTTTACATCCGGAGCCGAAATAATGTCCTGTGCCGAGACATTACAGAAATTTGACAGTTTCCTTTTCCTTGGTTCGTCTAAGGGCTGGGTTGATCTGGCAAGAATCATATCTGGTTGGATACCGGCTGCATTCAAAGACCTGGTGGCGTACTGGGTTGGTTTTGTTTTCATTTCTCCAATGATATCGGGAACTGGCAGATAACTAACCAAAATAAAAAGCACATCCTTAGGATTGCTTATTTTAAACATTCTGGCTGCTTCTAAAAATAACAGATTTTGGTATTCCCCTACTGTTCCTCCTATCTCAATTAAAACAAAATCAGCCTTAGTTTTTTTTGCCGCCTTTTTTATCCTCCAAATCACTTCATTGGGAATATCAGGAACTACCTCAACACAGCGGCCTTTATACTCTAAATTTCTCTCTTTGTTGATTACTGACTGATAGACACGACCAGTGGTCATGTAATTGTCATTATAAATGTTTTCATCCATAAATCTTTCGTAATTTCCAATGTCTTGGTCGCATTCAGTACCGTCTTCGGTGACAAACACCTCTCCGTGTTCCACCGGATTCATGGTGCCGGCATCAACATTAATGTACGGGTCAATTTTTATTGCGGTGACAGAAAACCCCTTGCTCTTTAATATTCTGCCTATGCTGGCCGTGGCTACTCCTTTGCCAATACCAGACATAACTCCGCCGGCAACAAAAATATATTTCGTCATTTTTTATCAATTTCTTGGGTTATAATCAACCTTATTTCCACTTCTAAGTTATGATCTAAATTGATTTTTACTGGGAACTCTCCAAGTTCTTTTATGGGTTTTGGCAAGTTAATTTGGGATTTTTTAACATCAAAACCCATTTCTTTAATTTTTTCGGCTATTTTCACATTATTGACCGATTCAAAAAGCTGTCCTTCTGGGCCGACTTTCATTACTATATTTACTTCTATGCCATCCATTTTTGAAGCCAATTGCTGAGCTTTTTTAAGGTCTTCTTCGGCTTCTTTTTCCAGTATCTCTTTTTGAACTTCCAGCCACTTTAAATTTTTCTTAGTGGCTAATTTAACAAGGTTTTGAGGAATTAAAAAGTTTCTGGCATAGCCGTCCTTTACTTCTTTAACTTCAAATTTCTTACCGATATTTTCAACGTCTTGAAATAAGATAACCTTCATTTATCATCAACGAATTTACGAATCCATTTCATAAATTCGTACAGATTCGTTATTCGTTGATTTATATTCTATTTTATTTGTTTAACTATTTCAATAGCTTTATCCAGTTGTGGATCTTTTTTTTGTTTAACATCTTCTTCGGTTATATCTATTTTTATATCTGGAGTCAAACCAACTTCTGAAATTGAACTTCCGTTGGGGGTCAACCACTTGGCAATTGTTATTTTTAAGAAAGACGAATTATCTCTTAAGTTGACCACTTCTTGCACCGATCCTTTGCCAAATGATTTTTCCCCTACTAATTTAACTTTTCTGTTGTCTCTCAATGCTCCGGCTAAAATTTCAGAAGCCGAAGCTGACCCCTTATTTATTAAAACCACAGTCGGATAATACGCCAAAAGTCCGTTGCCTTCTGCGTTATAATATAACCTATCTTTATTCTTACCAAAATCTTCAATGGCTACTGTTTTTCCCTTTTCTAAAAACCAACCGGCAATATCTTTAGCTACCTCAAGATATCCACCGGGATTGTTTCTTAAATCTAAGACAATTTTTTTAGCAGGACTTTTTAATATTTCAAAAGCCGCTTTTTTAAAATCAGTGTTCAGTGATTGGCCAAATTGTATGATATGTATATAAGCAATGTCTTTTTCTTTCCCGCCAGCTTCGCCAGTCGAGGCTAACAACTCCCACCTTACAGATTCAATTTTAATAGTATCTCTAATAATGGTCATATCTTTGGATTGATTCCACTCTTCTCTAAATATCGTTAGAGTAACTACTGTACCCTTTTTACCCCTAATAATGCTTACCGCTTCGTCTATTGGCATATCAAAAGTATTTCTCCCATCTATTTTTATAATTTGATCCCCCGATTTCAATCCGGCCCTATCTGCGGGAGTACCTTTTAAAGGAGCAATAATAGTAAGCTGGTCTTTTTTGATTCCAATTTCTGCCCCAATACCTTCAAAAGAACCAGTTAAGTCCTGCTGGAAGGTTTTGGCTTGATTTGGACTTAAAAATTCTGTATAAGGATCCCCCAGACTTTTTGTCATTCCCGAAATGGCTCCGTAAATAATCTTTTGATCATTTATATTTTCAGGACTAATATAATTTTGGTAAAGTTTATTGTAAGCATCCCAAAAAAGAGAAAAATCAATGTTTTCTGGCGTACAAATCCTGCAAACAACCTGATTCTTTCCTGCCCAAAAACCAACGCCAAAAATAACAAAAAAAATAGCGACTAATACTAAAGGATTATTAAATATTTTTCTGTTAATCATAATTATTCCTTCTTTTCCTTCCCCTTTTCTTTTTTCGGAAAGAATGTCCTCCATATTTCACTTAATTTGACATCTTCTTTGTCTTTTATGGTATCTGTAAAAAGGTCGTAATTCCATAAATTTTTCCCTAATTTCCACAATATTTTTGATTCTAATTTAACAACTTTCCAAGTTTTGGAAAGTGTTTCAACAATACTCAATCCCCCAATCCCCATCCCTATCTTACCGGTTCCAATACCCAATTTACCCACCGATTTAGTACCTTTCCACAATGCCTTAGGGTATGTGTAGGGATTTTTAAGAGTTTCAACGAAAGATTGTTTATCGTCTTTGTATAATTGCCCCAATTCTTTTTTTGCTTTTTCTATTTCGTCAGGATTGTTTTTTTCTTTCTCTCTCGTTCTATTGGTAATTTTGTTTTCTCTGGCGCTGTCTTGACTTTCTTGGCCGGTGGCCATATCAATTTCAATTAAAGGTCTTTCGGGGCCGGACGATTTTTCTGGGTTATTTTTTACCATAAATTTAATATCTTAATTCTATATTAAAATGTAAAAATATCAAGAAAAAAATCAGCCAATTATAGCAAAAATAATAATAACTCTACTCACGATTTCCAACACTTTTTCAACGGCTAAACGGGAGTTCCTCATTTAGCCGTTGAAAATATATAATATTAGCATTAACCAAGTAATTTTATAACCACCCCAACTATTGCCAACACTATTCCCACCACCCAGAAACGCATCGTTACTTTATAAGCTGGCCAGCCAATGGCTTCAAAATGATGGTGAATGGGAGTGGAAAGAAAAATTTTCTTTTTTCTGAATTTTTTTGACAAAAGCTGTACAATGACAGAAACTACTTCTATTACTAAAAGTCCGGCTATTATGGGCAAAACAAAGACCGAATCAGTCAAAAAAGCCACTACAGCTAAAGTTGTAGTCAGTCCTAAAATGCCCACTTCTGACATATAAAACCTGGCAGGGGGAATGTTAAACCATAAAAAAACAAATAAGGTTCCGGTAATAACGGCGCAGAATGTTGCTAAATCAACTTTGCCCTGGGCAAAAGCAATTATGGCAAAAGCTCCGAAAATGGAAGCAAATGCTCCACCCGAAAGCCCGTCCAAACCGTCAATTATTCCCCCTGACCAGCAGGCAACCATCACTAATATGAAAAGAGGTAAATAAAAAATGCCAATTGAAAAATGACCAAGTAAAGGAATACTAATTATGTCCCAGCCTAATTTCCAATAGAACCAAGAACCTGCTATTAGACCAATTAAAATAACTATCAAAAGCCTTTTTTTAAAAGACAGGCCGCCGCCAACATATTTGCCGAGCGATGAAACTACTAAAATATCATCCAAAAGTCCGACCAAAGAAGCTACAACGAAAGTAAATAAAGGCAGCCAAGTCTGGCTTCTGGATAAAAAATTAAAATTGGACAACCAAGAATTAGGAAAAATAAGAGAGAGAATATTAAAAAGAAAAACGACAGACACAGTGGTAATTAAAATCAAAAGTCCGCCCATACGGGGAACTTTTGTTTCTCTTTCTTGATGAAGTTTGTTAAAAATTACCGCGTCTTCGCCGGTAATTGTTTTGGTTCTAGCTGTCTTTTTCCAGAAGCGGTTTCTATACAAAAAATTTATTAAAAATGGAGACCATAAAATGGCAATAACCGAAGCTATTGCTGATATCCCCAAAACTTTAACAACGCTAAAGATAAGTAATGTCATTGGTAAAGCTAATTTACAAAGCTAATTAGTTTTTTGGCCTCTTTGAACCTGTCTTCTGACCCTAAAATTATGTGTATTATATAATTTTTCTTATCTTTGCTTTCTTGTATTGCCATGACGCATCCTTTGGCAATATCTGTCCATCCAGTTTTGCCTCCCACAACGCTTTCAACCTCTCCCAAGAGTTTATTGGTATTTGTGAGCTTGTGATGAAATTGGTCATCGTCTAAATAAAGGTCAAATTCTTTAAGTCCTACAATTTCCCTAAAGAGTGAGTAATTTTCAAACAAATATTTTGACAGTTTAAATAGGTCTTTTGCGGTAGAATAATTTTCTGAGTCAAGGCCAGTAGGGTCTCGGAAATAAGAATTTAAGAGGCCAAGATTTTTGGCTCTATTATTCATTAAGGCAACAAATTTATCAGTTCCCATAACCTCTGAAAGGGCTTTAGCGGCCCTGTTGCCAGATTCTATTAAGGTTATATAAAGAAGATTTTTTACCGAAAGAGTTTCGCCTAATTTTAAAACTCCTTGTTCTCCTTCCTGAGCCATTGCTTCTTGGCTTATAGTCACCTTTTCTGATAAATCGTATTTTTCTAAAACCAATAAAACTGTCATTAGCTTTACCAAACTGGCTATAGGCAATTTTTCATTTTCATTTTTTTTGAATAAAATATTCTCTTGTTCAAACCCTACCTCTAAAGAAAAAATCGACTTAGCATCTAAATCCAAGATTTCTTGTTGTCTTTTAATTGCTTTAATTTGGCTATCGGTTTGGATGTTTGATACACTGGCCTTTAAGTTTTTTTGAAAAAAATAATTTTCAAATAATTTGTTCTCTACGAAAAACCAATTAATTATAAAAAAAGAAATCCCGATTAAAAAAAGAAAAACAAAAGATAAGAAAATACCCTCTGCTGCTCTTGCAATATTTATCTTTACCTCTCTTCCTAATAAAATCATTTTGACTTTGACTTTTTACTCTTAGGTTTACCTCTGGCAGATTTTTCTTTACTTATTCTTATATTCAGTTCTTTTAATTGTTTTGGATAAATTTCGCTAGGAGCTTTCATCATTAAATCCCTGCCGTCGCCGGTCTTTGGAAAGGCAATAACTTCCCTAATATTGGGTTCATTCTTTAAGATTGACACAAACCTATCAATACCACAGGCAATTCCCCCATGTGGAGGTGCACCGTATTTAAAGGCCTGTACCATATAACCAAATTTTTCTTTAATTTCATCTTTATCATAACCCATTATTTCAAAAGTTTTTTCCAAAGCTTCCGGCATATTATTTCTGATACTGCCGCCTCCTATTTCTGAGCCGTTTAAAACAAGGTCATATTGGGTAGTGATGATATCTTTTATATTATTTCCTGACATAAAATCTTTAATAGATTCATGCTTTGGTGCTGAAAATGGATTATGGGTAAAGGTCCACTTCTTCGCTCCTGTGGAGCTACGAAGTGCAGGCACCCCTTCTTCTGTTTTTTCGAAAAATGGAAAATCAACTATCCAGCAAAAAGCCAACAGATTGGGGTTCAATTTATCTTTCCGTAAGTCCGGTTTGTCTGAATTATATTTTTACATCGCTTCTTTGTAGGTTATTCTTGGAAAAGGAATTTTCTGTATTTTTTTAGCTGGGAATAAAGTTTGTACCAGATTAATATATGTCCTTTCAATCAGTTCCATAATATCTTCTTTTTCTACAAAACTCATTTCAAGATCAAGTTGAGTGTGCTCCACCTGCCTATCGCCTCTTGGGTCTTCATCTCTTAAAGCCCTAGCAATTTGAAAATATCTTTCTATTCCAGCAACCATAAAAAGTTGTTTATACTGTTGGGGAGATTGTGGTAAGGCATAAAATTTTCCCGGCTGTAATCGTGAAGGCACTACGAAATCTCTTGACCCCTCTGGTGTCGATTTTGTAAGCATCGGAGTTTCAATTTCAATAAATCCTTCCTTATCTAAAAAATCCCGAATGAATTTTACCGTTTTATGTCGCGCAATAAGATTATTCTTAAGGCGCTCTCTGCGTAAATCCAGATATCGGTATTTCATTCTTATTTCTTCGTTTATTTCCATTCCATCAGTTTCAATTGAAAAAGGTAAAGTTTGCGCCTCCGACAAAACATTTAAAGATTCCACCGAAAGCTCAACCTCTCCTGTTTGGATTTTGGGGTTTATCATTTGTTCCGGTCTTTTTACAATTTGGCCTATAATTTCTACCACCCATTCAGTCCTTAATTTATCAGCCAATTCATAAACTTCCTTATTTGATGGAACAAAAACCACTTGCAAAACTCCGCTTCTGTCGCGAAGGTCAATAAATAAAATTT
>CAYIDV010000005.1:19192-22138 GCA_964362315.1 uncultured Candidatus Saccharibacteria bacterium | reverse complement strand
CTTTATCATTGAAATTGGATCAAATGATGGATTTTTGGCAGAGCAATTTAAAAATAAGGGACACCGTGTTTTAGGCGTTGATCCCTCTAGGCATATGGCTGAATTAGCTAAAAAAAGAAATGTTAAAACAATTGTTGGGTTATTTAATGAAAAAACCGCAGCAGAAATAATTAAGAAATACGGTAAAGCCCAGTTAATTGTAGCCAATAATGTTTTTAACCATTCGGATGCGCCGCAGGATTTTATGAAAGCCATAGAAATGCTCTTGGCTGAAGGCGGAGTTTTTGTCTTTGAGTCGCCGTATTGGTTATCAACCATTGAAACTAAAAAATTTGATCAAATCTACCACGAGCACGTAAGCTATTTTACCGTAAAATCATCTAAAAAAGTATTCCAATCAGCGGGGCTTGAAGTTAGTAACGCCAAACTTATCAATTACCATGGCGGCTCAATTAGAGTTTTTGCCAAGAGAAAAGAAGATGTTACAACAGAGTCAGTTTTAGCAAAAGAAATGATAGAAAAAGAAGAATCTTTGGGGCTCTTTAAAACAGAAACATATGTTATTTTTATGAAGGGTATTTTAAGCCAGCGAAATGAGTTTTTGAAAAAAGTTTATGAAATAAAGTCTAAGGGTGGTAACATTATTGCTGTAGGAGCTCCGGCAAAAGGAAACACATTTTTGAATTTTTATAGTTTAGACCATACAATTATTGATTATGTGACTGACTCTTCACCCTACAAATGCGGCAAATGGACTCCATTATCAAGAATTCCAATTCAAGAAGACAGTGTTTTTTCAAAATATAAAGATGTCTACGCCTTAATGCTTTCATGGAATCTGTCCCATGATTTAAAAGAGAGTTTGCATAAAATTAACGGAAATATTCAATTTATATCAATATGAAAAAACGCAACATATGGAAAAATGTAAAATTCCCTCTTCAGTTGATAAGAGAAAAAAGAGGTAAAATAGTAGATGTTTTTTACAAGGAAAATATAAACCATATTGCGATCATTAACTCAAAAAAAGGGGTAAGAAGGGGAGACCATTACCACAAAAAAACAACCCAGCATATTTTAATAACCAAGGGAGTTTTGGAATATTGGCACAAACCCCTAAACTCAAAAAAACCCGCCAAGTACGAATTACTAAAAGAAGGTGATTTAGTTTCCACTCCTCCTTTTGAAGTGCACGCCTTAAATATCATTGAAGACAACCAATTTATAGTATTTTCTGAAGGTAAAAGAGGAGGTAAGGATTACGAATCAGACACCTATAGGGTTAAGCCGTCTATTATTAGAAATAGTAAAAACAAACAAAGTAGTGCAAAAAATAAAAATTAAAATGAAAAAAAATGATAAAGAAATAAAATTACATTTAGGGTGTGGCAAGATTTATATTCCCGGGTTTATCCATATAGATATAGATAAATTTCCTCATATTGATTATCAGCATAAGATAGACAAATTACCAATGTTTAAAAACAATTCAATTGACCTGATTTATTGCTGTGGGTCATTTGAATACTTTGACAGATACCAAGCACCGATCGTTTTAAAAGAATGGAAAAGGATTTTAAAAAGAGGAGGAATTCTCCGATTATCGGTTCCCAATTTTGAGTCTATCGTTAAAGTGTATCAAAAGTATAAAGACTTGGATGGGAGGGGGATATTAGGCCCGCTCTTTGGGAGAATAGAGATTAAAACAAGGAAGGGGAAAGAAGTGATATACCAGAAAACCGTTTATGACTTTAAATCTCTAAAAAAGATTTTAAAATCAGCTGGTTTCAGGACAGTTCGTCTCTACGACTGGAGGAAAACCATCCATAAGAATTATGATGATTACTCCCAGGCTTACATCCCCCACATGGATAAGAAGAAAGGCATATTAATAAGTCTTAATGTGGAAGCTACAAAATGAAACAAGACATACCTCAAATGGAGCCATCAATAGGAAAAGAAGAGCAGGATGCCGTTTTAACATACTTAAGATCTGGCGGCTGGTTGACCGAGTTCAAAAAAACAAGAGAGTTCGAAAAAATGATTGCCAATTATACTGGAGCTAAGTATTGCTCGGTGGTTAGCAATGGCACGGTAAGTTTAGCTATTGCCCTTTGGGCGTTAGGTATAAAAGCTGGAGACGAAGTAATTGTTCCCGATTATACGATGATAGCTTCGGCTAACGCAGTAGTGTTAGCTGGCGCAAAGCCAGTTTTAGTTGATATTGACCCTGAAAATTTATGCTTGGATTTAGAATCAGCAAAAAAGGCAATAACTAAAAAAACAAAAGCAATTATCTTAGTTACCATCAACGGCCGCTCTCCCAAAATGGAAAGTTTTGTTGCTTTATGTAGAAATAAAAAACTGTTTTTAATTGAAGACGCTGCCCAGTCTCTGGGTTCTACGTATAATGGAAGGCATTTGGGGACATTTGGGGTTATCGGCAGTTTTTCTTTTGCAATGCATAAAATAGTGACCACGGGACAGGGAGGGGCGCTAGTTACTAACAATAGAGATATATACAAAAAAATATTAAAAATAAAAGATTTTGGGAGAGAGGAATCTGGCATAGATTATCACCAAACTATAGGATACAATTTTAAATTCACCGATTTGCAAGCAGTCATCGGCATTGAACAAATGAAGAAAATAAAATGGAGAGCCAAAAGAAAAAAAGAAATGTTCAGCATGTATAAAAAATTATTAAAAGATACAGCTGGCGTGCAGTTTATAGAAACAGATTTAAGAAATGTATCTCCTATGTTTGTTGAAATAAATGTAAATAATGGACAAAGGGATGAACTAATGGCTTTTTTGCAAAAAAAGGGGATAGGCACAAGACTATTTTATCCTTCAATTCATACTCAGCCCCCTTATAAATGGATAAAAGGCACATTTTTAAATTCAGTTGCCGTTTCCAAAAAGGGTCTTTGGCTGCCATCTTCA
>CAYIDV010000005.1:0-19092 GCA_964362315.1 uncultured Candidatus Saccharibacteria bacterium | reverse complement strand
AATTGAAAAAAATTGTAATTTAAAGTAAAATCTGATTATTTATGGAAAACAAAAAAGCCTTAATTTTTGGAGTTACGGGTCAAGACGGCTCATATTTAGCCGAGTTTTTACTGTCTAAAGGATATGAGGTGCACGGGGTCATCAGGCGGTCAAGCACATTCAACACTTCGCGCATAGATCACATTATTGTACTGGACCAATTGCATACTCCCGGGGACAGATTCTTTTTGTATTACGGTGACATGACTGACAGCACTGTCTTAATCTCTTTAATACAAAAAATCCAGCCAGATGAAATTTATAATTTGGCAGCCCAATCGCACGTAAAAGTTTCTTTTGAGATTCCAGAATACACAGCTAACGCTGACGGTTTGGGAAATTTGCGTATTTTGGAGGCAATTCGGCTCCTGGGTTTAGAAAAAAAAGTAAAATTTTATCAGGCATCAACAAGCGAAATGTTTGGCAAGGTTGTTGAGACACCGCAATCGGAAACCACGCCTTTTTACCCAAGATCTCCTTACGGAGCAGCTAAATTATACGCCTACTGGATAACCAAAAATTACCGCGAGGCATATAATATTTTTAGCGTTAACGGTATACTTTTTAATCACGAGAGTTACCGGCGCGGAGAGACATTTGTGACCAGAAAAATTACCAGAGGCATCGCCAGAATTTTAGCTGTCTTGGATAAAAAAATTTACCTTGGAAATATTTATACTAAAAGGGATTGGGGTTTTGCGCCTGAATATGTAGAGTCAATGTGGAAAATGCTTCAACAAGCTACGCCAGATGATTTTGTCATAGGAACAGGCGAAACTCATTCTGTGGAAGAATTTTTAAAAGAGGCCTTTTCTTATGTAGGTTTAAATTGGCGGGATTTTGTTGAAATTGAGAAAACTTATTTAAGGCCCACCGAAGTTGATTTGTTAGTTTCCAATCCCCAAAAGGCCAGAGAAAAATTAGGGTGGGAAACTAAAATAAAATTTAAGGACTTAGTGAAAATTATGGTTGACGCTGATATGCGTGCCATTGGCTTAAATCCGCCAGGACAAGGGGACAAAATTTTAGCTGAAAAATTCCCAAATCGCTGGTGGAAAAAAGATTAAAATGAGGAAGAAAATTTCAGACCAAGCAGTTAAAAGTTTTATCTTACGGTCGGCTTTTGACAAAGAAATTTTATTAAGCAAAAATCCCGACTTCCCCAAAATTTCAATTGTCATTCCTTCTTTCAACGACGGGAAGTTTTTGGAAAAGACCATAGTTAGCATTCTTAACCAGAACTATCCAAACTTAGAGTTGATTATCATCGACGGAGGGTCAACCGATAACACACTTGAAATAATAAAAAAATACGAAAATTATATTTCTTACTGGATTAGCAAAAAAGACAAAGGATTATCTGATGCTTTAAATAATGGTTTTTCTCAGGCTACTGGTGAATTGGTCAATGAAATGGATGCTGATGATATTTTTTTACCTAATGCCTTGTTAACTGTAGGGAAATTTTTCAAAGAAAACAGGTATACAGATGTTATTTTTGGTAATATGCTTAACATTGATGAAAATGATAATGTCATTGGAGAGTGCGTCTACACAAAATTTTCAAGGATAGTTTATCAATATGAAGGGGTCTCTATTGGATCTCAAAGCGCTTTTTGGAAGCGGGAATTATTTAAAAAAGTTGGCATGTACAACCTAAACTTAAAACTATCAATGGACTACGATTTTTTTTTAAGGGTAAGTTTGGCAAAAGCTAAATTTCAGTATCTTCCTTATTTTTTTAGTGCCATGAGAAGACATAAAGGTTCTTTGACAGAAAACTTTGCTTATACCCCTCTATATTTTCAGGAAATTTCTGAAATTGGTAAACGTTATGGTAAAAAAAAATGGTTAACTCCGTTGTTAAAATTCTATTCCATGGGCTATCGTATTTCAAATTATCTTTTGCAGGGCGATGGAGATTATGTTATTGGCGGTCTTTTAAGGAGAGTAACAAAAAATAAAAATATTTTCAGTGGCAAATAATTGTTATGGATTTGAAAAATAAAAAAATTTTAGTAACTGGCGGAGCTGGTTTTCTTGGTTCCAAAACAATTATCGCTTTAGTTAAAGCCGGCGCCAACGTTGTTATTGTTGATAATTTGTCGTCAACCAACAAAAAAAATATTAATTCGGCCGCTAGATTTTACAATGTAAATATCATAAATCCAGATTTAAAAGAGATTTTTAAAAAAGAGAAACCAGAGATTGTTTATCATTTTGCGTTTAACGTTTCAGTGTACAAGTATTTAGATGCATCTGGTGTCAAGGAAGGCATTAAAGGCGGTATGAATGTTTTAGAAAATTGCCAGGAATACGGCGTCAAAAAAGTTATTTTCGCCTCTTCAGGATCTGTTTATGGCAATGCCAAAAATTTTCCAACCAAAGAAACAGAGCCTGTTAATCCATTTCCCTACGATGTTACCAAAATCGTCTTAGAAGATAAAATAAAATTATTCAATAAAACCTACGGGCTCAGCTATGTTATATTGCGCTACACTACCGCATATGGACCCGGTCAAACCGCGGGAGCAATGTCAGATTACATAAGAACCTTGGCGACATCAGAGCAAGTTGATATATTTGGAGATGGAAAAAATACAAGAGATTATGTCTACATTGAAGATATAGTTAGGGCAAACTTGTTAGTTTTGGAGTTAGATGAAAATTTTAAAGAGCCGATTTTTAATGTAAGCAGCGGCAAAGAAACAAGCCTTAATCAGCTATATTTTGCTATTGCCAAATTACTCAATAAAGAAGCAAAGCCCAGTTACCTTAAAGAAAGGCCCGATGAACTAAAAAGATACTGCTTAGATTATTCAAAAATAAAAAATGTTTTAGGCTGGGAGCCAAAATATAGCTTAGAAGAAGGTTTGAAAAAAAGATTAAAAGAAGAAGGTTATATTTAAAATGATTACATTTTTTTCTAATCCAAGGCCCTTTAAAGATCCTTTTGACCAGATACAGAGGAATGCTATACAGAGCTGGAAAAGAGTCTGCCCTGACTGCCAGATTATTTTATTTGAAGATGAAGAGGGGACAACTTTTAAAGCGGCAGAAGAAATTGGAGTCCAATTTGTAAAAGATCGCCAGACCAGCCAATTTGGCACGCCAATGCTTAACAGCTCATTTAAAAAAGCAAAGGAGATGTATAATTCTGAGGTTATCGTCCAAATAAGCACAGATATTATTTTAACCGATAATTTTGTGCCATCAGTCCAAAGATTGTTAAAAATAATGAAGGGTAAACCGTTTTTTATGTCAGGAAGGAGATGGGATTTGGATATTTCAGAAAAAATAGATTTTACTCAAGAGAATTGGCAAAAAAAAATAATGGGGCTGGCAAAAAAACAAGGAAAACTTCATGGTCTTTCGGCAATGGATTACTGGGTACTGTCTCGCAATATTCCTTTTGAATTTCCTCCGTTTGTTATAGGTAGGATCGGCACCGACAGTTGGTTGGTATATAAATTACGGTCAATGAATATTCCTGTTGTTGATGCTACTGAGGTGATTGATATTATACATCAAAGTCATCCTTATCCTAGGAAAGTGGAAGATTCATTTATAATAGAAGAAAAAAGAAACATTAGACTAGCTGGAGGTTTAACTAACCTACTGACTCTTAGGGAGGCCGACTGGCTTTTAACAAAACAAGGTCTGATTAGGCCGAAATTCCCAAGGAGGATTTTTTCAGAACTTGCCTTGTTCTATCCATGGAGAATTCTTTTTTTATTGAAAAGAAAAATAAATCGTCTGCTAAAAAATGGTAAATAAAAAAATTATTTTTTTATTTTTGGTTTTACTTATTGCCGCCATATCATTATCTCCAAGGTTTTCTCTTGGATATAAATATCTGTTTTTGACTGAAAGAAGCATTGATATAAGGGCAGAAGATATTCTAATTTTTTTTGGCGCGCTTTTTTTAATATTATCTTTTCTTGTGTCAGGAAAAAAAAGCTTTAAAAAGCCTCCTTTATTTTGGCCGATATTCAGTTGGATTATTTTTGGGTTTTTCAGCATCATGGTCAATTTATTGATTAAAGATAGCAATTTAAATATATTTTTCTTTTATTTTTTAAAAGAAATAGAGTTCTTTGTTTTTTACTTACTTGTTTTTTACTGCCTAAGCAGATTTAACATAAATATTGAATTGATGAAATACTGGTTTATTTTTTGCTCTATAAATATCTTATGGTTACTGTATGTATTCATCTATCAAGTTAGGTGGTCAATGTATTACGGTCCTAATGCTTTCATTGAGCCGAAAGGACCTTTTCCCAGCGGTGGCTTTTTTTTAATGACATTCATATTCCTTTTTAACCTTTTTATTTTTTATTACAGCAGACTGAATATTTCTAATACTAAAAAAATATTGATTTTTGTCTTATGTACAGCACCTCTTTTTGGGGTTTTAGCTTCTGGTTCTTACACAGCCATAGTTGGCCTTATAGTTTCATTGGGATTGTCTTTATTTATATATTTGGTTAATAAAGTGGGTATTGTCAGATTAGTTAAAATATCTTTGATGATTTTACTTATGATGATTGTTGTTTTTCAACTGATTAGACTGTTTGACCTAAATGTAAAAATTTCAAAGGCAAAAATATTGTGGGAATACACTTCTGGCGACCCGGTTTCCAGAATAGGCATTTTAAAAGATAAGATTTCATATTTATTTGAAAATTCTTTTATAAATCCATTTATTGGTTTTGGAATTTTGGGCGAAGCTCACAGCTATTATATGAGAGTTCTTTTGGAAAGGGGATTAATTGGTTTTCTTCTTTTTATTTGGTTAATGGGGGCAATATTGCTTATTTCATACAAGGGAATGAAAGACAAAAACAATCTTTATAAAAAAGCGTTATCTTCAGGACTGTTTATTGCAACTATTGCAATGCTGGTGATGGCTATTCCCAACGATGTTTTTGCCGTAGTTAAATTAGACGAAGTTTATTGGTTTTTTGCCGCAATGACTATGGCGGCAATTGTGAACAATCGAAAAGATATTAAAAATGTTCCTTAATTATGAAAAGACACTTTGTTTCAATTATAGTACCCTGCAGAAATGAAAAAGGATATATAAAAAATTTCTTGGAATCAATTGTCTCTCAAAATTATCCTAAAGAAAATTTAGAAGTTTTGATTTCTGACGGGATGTCTGATGATGGTACGAGGGAAATTATAAAAAAATACCAAAAAAAATATCCTTTTATCAAATTATTGGATAATCCAAAAAAATATACTCCCTCTGCTCTGAATATTGCCGTTAAAGAGTCTAAAGGGGATATTATTATAAGATTGGATTCTCACGCTAGGTACGAAAAAGACTATATTTCAAAATGTGTTTATTACCTGAATAAATATCATGCAGACAATGTGGGAGGAACCATGAAGACTACTCCTGCTAATAATACATTGACAGCAAAATCCATTGCTCTTTGCATGAGCCACGGATTTTCAGTTGGGAACTCTTATTTTAGAAAGGGCTCTGCAAAACCAAGAAGTGTTGATACTGTTTTTGGAGGATGTTATAGAAGAGAAGTGTTCAATAAAATAGGTTTTTTTAATGAAAATTTAAAAAGAAGCCAGGATTTAGATTTTAATATTAGATTGAAAAAAGCCGGCGGTAAAATAATATTAGTGCCAGATATGGTAAGTTATTACTATCCAAAAGCAACATTTAAAGATTTTCTAAAACATAATTTTGAAGACGGCCAATGGGCCATTTTACCTCTAAGATTTACCAAAAATCTGTTTAGCGCAAGGCACTATGTTCCTCTTTTCTTTGTTTCTTTAATAATATTTCTATTTGTAGCAAGTTTTTTTTGGTACACAATGTTTTTTTATTTCTCACTGATTTTAGGATTTTATTTTTTAATTATATTATTGAATTCTTTTATAATTACTTTTAAAGAAAGGGATATAAGATACTTATTTTCAATGCCCATAGCCTTTATCATTCGCCATTTTTGTTATGGATTCGGGTCTTTAGTTGGTATAATAAAATTATTATTTTAATTTAAATGGAAGAAAGAAAGTTAATAGAAATTGAATATTATGATAAAGAAGCTAAAATACCTCAAAAAAGTAAAAAAGAGACAGGGAGTTTGAGCGGTTTCAATATATTTTCTTTGGAAAGTTATCAGTTCTTAAAAGATTTTTTAAGAAAAGAATACCAAAATAAAAAAGTTTTGGACTACGGTTGCGGAACCGGTACTCATTTTTCATGGTTGTCTAAAATATATAGAGAAGTGATTGGTATAGATCTTTCCAAAAGCTCTATCAAGAAATCAAAAGAACTAATAAAAAAAGAAAAATTACATAATGTAAAAGTATTAATTGGTGATTGTGAAAAGATGAAGTTTTCTAAAAAATCATTTGATTTGGTGTTTGACGGAGGCACTTTTTCATCTTTGTACTTAGAAAGTGCTTTAAAAGAAATTCATAGAGTTTTGAAACCAAATGGAATTTTAATTGGCATAGAAACACTGGGACACAACCCTCTAACTAACTTAAAAAGGAGAATTAATAAAATTTCAGGCAAAAGGACTGCCTGGGCGACAAGCCACATTTTTATGATTGAGGATTTGGAAAAAATTAAAAAGTATTTTGAAATAGTTGAATTACGTTTTTTTCATCTTGTCTCTTGGATTTCTTTTCCGTTTTTGAATTTACCGGGAGGGAAACTGCTTTTAAAAATTTTAGAAAAATTAGACCATATTTTATTGGTAATTTTCCCCTTTTTTAAGAAATATTCTTTTAAAATAGTATTTGTGTTGGAAGTAAAAAACAAATAATCATTTCACTCCTATGCTCCGACGCGTAGGAGTGAAAATAAAATTTATGCCAATTTTTCATTTAAATAGTTTACCAAAATCAAAAAGAATCCAAATGATAGGTGAATTTTACGATGTAGTAGATTCACTTAAAGATAGGTCGGAAGTTCGTTTGTTTTTTAAGGATTTATTGACCGTTGATGAAATTGCGACTTTAATGAGAAGAATAGAAATAGCAGTCTTGCTATCAGCAAAATTTAGATACAACGAAATTAGTGAAATATTGGGTGTGGGAAACGACAAAATTTCTAGAGTTCATGCGTGTTTACAGAGAGATGAAAGCGGTTATAAAATAATTATAAAAAGATTAATTGAAAATCGTAAATCAAGGTTGAGAAAAAATAAAAAAGAAGAAAAAGAAATATCTTTTGTCAGTATTTTAAAGAAAAAATACAAAGGACATTTTCTTTTAGTAAATCTGCTTGATACTATAATAGAAAGGCTAGGAGAAGATAAAAAAGAATTAGAAAAAGAAGCTCTCTTATTTACTCCGTCATCTTCATTTTTTAGGAAAAGAGGAAAATAAACATAACTCACTCCTATGCGTCGGAGCGTAGGAGTGTATGGTTTTTTTTAGATAATTTATTAGGAGAATTTTAATACTGATGATAAAAAGATTATTCGACATATTTTTTTCTTTTATTGGATTAATTTTTGCTTTGCCAGCAATGTTTGTTATTGCTTTACTGGTAAAATTATATTCTCCCGGCACCGTTTTTTATATATCCCAAAGAATAGGCAAACAAGGCAAGCCTTTCAATCTTTTAAAGTTTAGGGCTATGGTTGTTGATGCTGATAAAATAGGAGGTCCTTCCACGGCATCAGATGATCCTCGCCTGACAAAAATAGGATTGTTTTTAAAAAAGTACCAACTTGACGAATTGCCTCAACTTATTAATGTATTAAAAGGAGATATGAGTTTTGTTGGACCTAGGCCTGAAGTGAAAATGTATGTTGATATTATGTCTGATGAAGAAAAAAATGTTATCCTGTCATTGAGGCCAGGAATGACTGATTGGGCTTCTTTGTGGAATTTTCATGAGGGAGAAATTTTAAGAGGTTCAGCTGACCCAGAAAAAACTTATATGGAAAGAATAAGACCAGAAAAAATCCGGCTCCAAATAAAGTACGTCAAAGAAAGAAGTTTTTTAACAGATATTAAAATTATTTTAAAAACAATAATGAAAATTTTTGAATAATGGTAAATTATAAAGAGATATCAAAAAACGCCAGGTTAAAAGTTATTGATATGATATACCGGGCTCAAGTTAGCCATATTGCAAGTAATTTTAGCGTTGTTGATATTGCCACGGTTTTGTACGAAAATGCCGACTTATCAAAAGACAGAATTATTTGGAGCAAAGGCTGGGCAGCTGCCACTGCATACTATTTTTTGGCGGAAAAGGGAGTTATACCCAAAGAAGATTTAGATACTTTTTGCCATGGAGATTCAAAATATATCGGATTGGTGGAACCAACAGTTAAAGGAATTGATTTTGCAGGGGGTTCTATGGGGATGGGGTTGCCTGCGGGCGTCGGCTATGCTTTAGCTAAAAAGTTAAAAAAAGAGGATGGGACAATTTTTGTAATAATGTCAGATGGGGAAATGCAAATTGGCACAACTTGGGAATCAGCTCTCATTGCCAGCCACCATAAATTAGATAATTTAGTTGTGGTGATTGATTACAATAAATTTCAGGCAATGGGTAAAACAAATGATATTTTGAGTATAGAGCCGTTAAAAGAAAAATGGCAATCATTTGGTTGGGATGTTGAAATAATTGACGGCCATAATTTTTCAGGAATTGAGAAAGCAATAAAAAGCCAAAAAAATAACCCAACAGTCATTATTGCCAACACCGTCAAGGGTAAGGGGGTAAGCTTTATGGAAAATAATAATATATACCATTACAAGCAGATTTCGGAAAAGGAATTTAAAGAAGCTTTAGAAGAAATAAACAGAGATATATAGAAATACAATTTATATAAAAATTAAAATAGGAATATGGGGGAAATTATTAAAAAAGAAGATAATAGAAGAATATTCATTGATGTGTTGATGGAACTTGCAGAACAAGATAAAACTGTAATCTTGGTCGCCTGCGATGTTGGTTTTAATTACTTAGAAAAGTTTTCTGAAAAGTTTCCAGACAGGTTTTTTAATTTCGGAGTTACCGAAGCAAGCTCAATGATTATTGCCTCCGCGCTATCTCTTTCGGGATTTAAGGTCTACATCTACAGTATGATAAATTTTATGTTGTTTAGGCCAGCGGAAATGGTAAGGAACGGAGTGATTAGACATAATGCTAATGTTAAAATAATCGGTGTTAAAGGATCTACCTCTTATAAATTCCTCGGTTTCTCACACAATCTTTCTCACGAAGACGAAGACATAAATTTTTGTAAAAACATAGGTCTTGATTGCTATACTCCCCAATCGTTAGATGAAGTTAAAGACGTTATAATTAAAACATACCAAAATCCAAAACCCGCCTATATCAGATTATGAGTTTTTGAGTTTTTACTGGCTGAAACTGTTCAGCCGTTTTTTATTGAAAAATTTATAATATCAGAGTAATATCTGATATAGTGCAGCTTTTAAAAATTATGGAATACAAAATAAATTTTATAAGAAACTCATACATAAGGTTTGCCAAAAAGCACAAAAAAGAGCTTATTGATGCTTTTTGGAATTGCGTTAAAAAAGGGAATTTGATTTTAAGAGAAGAGGTTTCAAAATTTGAGGATAATTTGGCAAAATATACAGGAACCAAATACGGTGTTGGAGTCAATTCCGGCACCGATGCATTACTGCTTAGCTGCATTGCTTTGGGAATTAAAGGCAATTGGGATTATCTTTTAAAGCAAGTCCAGGAGGGAAAAATAACTTTAACTCAAGCCTCTGAAAATTTTGAAGGAGATGAAGTAATAACGGTAGCGCACACATTTATTGCTTCAATCCAATGCATTGTTCACGCCGGGGCAAGGCCAATTTTAATTGATGTGGGTCCCAACGAGCTGATGGATGTAAACCAAATAGAAGCGGCAATAACCAAAAGAACTAAAGCCATTTTGCCGGTTCATTTCCACGGAAAAGTTTGTGATATGGATAAAATTATACAATTAGCCAAAAAGCATAACCTCTATGTTATAGAAGACGGCTGCCAGGCACTGGGTTCAAGTTATAAAGGAAAAATGGCGGGCAGTTTTGGCAACGCAGGATGCTTTAGTTTTAATACACCAAAACTTTTAGGCGGGTTTGGAGACGGAGGAGGGATTGTCACCAACGACAGAAAACTGGCCGAAAAATTATATTTATTGAGAAACCACTGGAATATGGCCCAGACATCAGTAAGAATGGCTGATTTTCCAACACCCGAAATTGTCCACTGGGCCTGGAAATCAAGATTGGATAACATCCAAGCCGCTTTGCTAAATGTAAAGTTCAAGTACTATAAACAATTTTTAGCTCGCAGGAAGGAAATTGCCGATATGTATATTAAGGGCATGAAAAATTTACCAATTAAATTACCTGTTTACAATAAAGGAGACGTAATACAAGAGTTTATAGTAAGGATTGGAAATGACAAAGAAAGGCAGAAATTCAAAAAATTTATGGATAAGAAGGGAGTTGAGCTTTTAATAAGAGAAACTACTCCCAACCACAAAGTCAAGTATCTGTATTTGGATAATTTCAAATTGCCGATTACAGAAAATATAAGCCGCGACGCTTGCCGCATTCCATGTTATCCCGAATTAACCAACAAAGAAGTCAAACGCATAGTATCTTGCGTGAGGAAATTTTATGATAAAAAATAAATTTTTAAATATAAATAGATACAGAACTAAAACAAATCGGCTATTGTTTTTTATGGCAGCCGATGTTATTTTTATATTTCTTTCTGTTTGGATAGCTTTCTTTTTGAGATTTGAAGGAAGCATACCCAGTCAATATTTAACCTCAATTTTAAGGACATCTGTCTTATCAGTTTTTTTTATAATTCCAATCTTTCATTTACAGGGTTTATATACCTTTTCATGGTCTTTTGTGAGCACTAAAGAGCTTATATCTCTTTTAAAGGCTTTGACTTTAAGTTTCATATTTATGATAGCTGTCATATTTATTCCAAAAGATTTTTATGCCTTTTTTGGTTTTCCAAGGTCTGTCTTATTTATCAGTTACTTTTTAATATTTTTGCTTTCAGGAAGTATTCGTTTCGCAAAAAGAATTTATCTTTCCGTTTCTTACGGCAGCAACATACTGGGAAAGAAAAGGACGCTTATCGTTGGGGCGGGCGATACCGGAGAGCAGATTTTAAGGAGTATTTTATCTTTGGCCGACAGCCCCTACTTTCCCGTTGGTTTTGCCGATGACAGTCATATAAAACAGAACGTGGCAATACACGGCGTCAAGGTTTTGGGAAAAGTTTCAGATATTCCCAAGATTATCAAAGAAAATCAAGTAAGCCAATTGATTATCGCTTTACCCTCAGCCGGCTCAAAAGCGGTTAGAGATGCAGTGGAACTTGGCAGGAAATCGGGAATCAAAAAAATTAAGATTTTTCCACCCCTTTCAGAAATAATTAAAGGAAACTTATCTTTGGAAAGTTTAAAAAATGTGAGAATAGAAAGTTTATTGGGTAGAGATTCAGTTCTTTTAGATACAAATCAGATTGAAAAACTTATAAACAACAAAAAAGTTTTAATTACTGGAGCGGCCGGCTCCATAGGTTCAGAACTGTCAAGACAAATTGCCAGATTTAAACCATCATCACTTTTATTATTAGACCAGGACGAAACCGGAATCTTCAATATTTCGGAAGAATTAACGCATAATTTTTCAGACCTAAAAATTGGCTCATTTGTGGCAGATATAAGAGATCAAGAAAAAATAAACGATATTTTCAGTAAATTCAGGCCAGAAATAATTTTCCATGCGGCAGCTTACAAGCACGTGCCTTTAATGGAAGAAAACCCGGACGAAGCTGTAAAGAATAATATTTTTGGTACAGAGATATTGGCTAAAGCCAGTGTTGCTAATCAGGCACAAAAATTTATTTTTATTTCTACTGATAAGGCCGTTAATCCCTCATCGGTAATGGGAGCCACTAAAAGAATTGGGGAAATGATTTGTCAGGTGTATAACCAAAAAAACAATACAAAATTCATTTCTGTAAGGTTCGGCAATGTTTTAGACAGCCGGGGCAGCGTTATTCCTATCTTTAGAGAACAAATAAAAAGAGGCGGTCCGGTTGAGGTTACTCATCCTGAAATGAGAAGATATTTTATGTTGAATTCAGAAGCCTGTCTTTTGGTTATGCAGGCCGGCTTCATGGGTCAGGGAGGTGAAGTGTTTGTGTTGGACATGGGCAAACCAATTAAAATTTTAGACCTGGCAAGAGAAATGATAAGGTTATCCGGCTTTAAACCGGATAAAAACATTGCCATAGTTTTTACTAATCCCAGGCCAGGAGAAAAGCTTTTTGAAGATATCTTGACGGCAGAAGAAGGAACGGCAATGACCCAAAACAAGAAGATATTTATGGCCAAAATTTTTATTCCGGATACCGATAAATTTGTGCAAAAAATAAAAAAACTGAATAATTTTTTGATAAATCAGAAAAAATATGATTTAATAGAAGTATTAAAAGAAATTGTGCCATTCCGGCGCAAAATAAATAATTATTAAAATTAGTATAAATAGATACAAAAATTATGGAAAATCAAAGCGACGAAGATATTAATCTGGTAGACTACATTAATATAATAATAAAAAGAAAAAAGTTAATTTTCTGGTGCCTTATTATTGGATCATTGTTTGCTTTAGGCATTTATCTTGTAAAAACTAAGCTAGAAATAGATGTAGTGCTTCCTTCAACTATTTACGAGTCCAACGCCCTTATCGAAATAGGTATGGTAAAAGAACAACCAATAGAAAAAATGGATAATTTGGTTGCAAAAATGAATAATGGCTTTTGTGCCAAACTATCTAAGGTAAAAGCTATCAATGCGGGCACCATCTTATATATAAAAGCTAACTCTACGAATCCGGAAGAATTGAAAATCGCCTTTTCTGATTGTATAAATTCAATTCTATCTGAACATGAGAATATGATTAAATCCTATAAAGAAAGAAATTCAAAAAGAGTAGCAGATCTGGAATATTTAATAAATAAGTTTATATCAATCGGCCAACAAGCGGCGGCATTAGAAATCATGGTTATTAATCTGAATGATGAATTGGCTAATTTTAGCTCATCAAAAATAATAAAAACGCCCACCATTCCTATTGAAGACGAAGAAGCTAATTTAGATTTTGCTCCTACCCCCTTGGCTAAACAAGTTGTGAAAGCGATATTTATGATAATTATCGGGGCTCTGGCTGGATTATTTGCTGGAACGATGATAATTTTTGCCAAGGAATGGTGGGATAAAAATAAGGCATATATTAAAAGAGATAAAAGTTAGATTAAAAGATAAAATATTTAAAGTCCCTTTAGGGGCTTTATTTTGTTTACTAAATTTATTTTTATGTTAGAATAGAAAAATTATTATGGATAATCAAAAAAAAATAAAAAATACTATTTTTATCACAAGTCTTTTTTTTATTTTGTTTTACTCAGTTAGCATTAAAACTGCCAACGCCGTAGATATAAATTTTAATATAGATAAAAATTTTGATGCAGGGGCAAGGTCAAAGATCCCAGCTACGTTAGTTAAAACTACACCCAACCTCTATTTTTACATTGAGGAATCTTGGTGGAATTCTCAAGTTTTAGCTAGACAAAATGAAATTTTAACTTATTTAGATGTCTTATCTTCTGAATTTGACAGTAAGATTTATCCAACTTTAACTTCGGTTTTTGGTTCTGAATGGAAACCTGGTGTTGACGGCGACAGTAAAATTACCATTTTATTTCATTCAATGAAAGATGGGGCAGCAGGATACTTCCGTTCGGCAGATGAATATATAAAACTTCAAGAGCCAAGTTCCAATGAAAAAGAAATGCTCTATATTGCCCTTTCTCATATTGATAACCCTCAATTGAAAGTATTTTTAGCCCATGAATTTGTCCATCTTATTACCTTTAACCAAAAAGACAGAATTCAGGGAGTCCAGGAAGAAATCTGGTTTAACGAGGCCAGGGCCGATTACGCTTCAACTATTTTGGGTTATGACAAATCTTTTGAGGGCAGTAATCTGCAGAGACGTGTTAAGGATTTTTTACAAAATCCCCAAGATTCCTTAACCGAATGGCAGGAAACTAAATATGATTACGCCGTTGTCAGTTTGTTTATGCATTATTTGGCAGACCATTACTCAATAAGTGTTTTGACGGATTCATTAAAGTTAAAATCAATTGGAATTAAAAGTATTAACGAAACTCTTTTAAAAATAGGGATTAAAGAAGACTTTGGTCAGATATTTGTCAATTGGACAATAGCCACAACAATAAACAATTGTTTAGATGATTTAAAATATTGTTATTTAAATCAAAACCTAAAAAATCTAAGGATAAATCCCATACTTAACTTTTTGCCTGTAACCGGCAACAGCTCTTTGTCAGTCACCAATATTACTAAAAATTGGTCGGGAAACTGGCAGAAGATAATCGGAGGCAATGGGGATTTAAAATTAGAATTTTCCAGCTTAACCGGACTTAGCTTTCAGGTTCCCTATATAGTTTTTGATAAAAATAATAATTATTCAGTAAATTTTTTGCAACTTGGCGAAAACCAAAAAGGAGAAATTAGTATTAAAGATTTTGGAAACAAATACAACTCTTTAATTATTATTCCTTCACTGCAAACAAAAATTTCCGGATTTAACGGCTTGGAGTTCACTTATCCCTACAGTTTCAAGGTTTCAGTTACAGGAGCTACTGTAGAGGAAAATCAAGTATTAATTCAAAGACTTTTAGACCAAATTGAATCTTTAAAAAAACAGATTGTAGCAATTCAATCTGGCAATAACAGTCTCAATAATGCTTTGTGCTCTAAATTAAACAATAATCTTTACTTTGGCATTATAAACAAAAGTGAGGTGATGTGCTTACAAAGTTTTTTAAAATCACAGGGTGTAGAAATTTATCCCGAGGCCTTAGTGACTGGGAATTTTGCTGCTTTGACGAAATCAGCAGTAATTCGTTTTCAAGAAAAATACAAAAATGAAATTTTAACTCCACTTGGCTTATCTAAAGGCACTGGTTTTGTGGGTGATTTGACTAGGGTAAAAATAAACCGATTACTAAAATGAGTAATAGGGCTTTCCAAGAACTAAGAGATAAATTACCAAATGTAAAAAAAAATATCTCTCTTAAAAACTATACTACATTTAAAATCGGCGGACCAGCCGAATATTTTTTAGTTGTAAAAAACAAAGAAGATTTAATAAAAGCAATAAAGCTAGCTAAAAAACTGAAACTGCATTTGTTTATTTTAGGTGGAGGCAGTAATCTTTTAGTTTCAGATGAAGGCTTTAAGGGATTAGTTATAAAAATCCAAATCAAAGGACTAATAATACTGAAAAAAGAAAATATTGTTGAAGCACCAGCAGGCATTGAATTGGGTAAAGTGGTTGATTTTTCAATAAAAAAATCACTGCGTGATTTGGAATGGGCAGGGGGTCTGCCAGGCACTTTTGGGGGAGCAATAAGGGGAAACGCCGGGGCATTTGGCGGAGAAATTAAAGATTCAATTTTGGAAGTTCGGGCTTTAGACAATAAATTCAACTTAAGAAGATTAAACAATAAGCAATGTCAGTTTTTTTATAGGTCGTCAATTTTTAAAGAAAAGAATTGGATTATTTTGTCAGCTTCTGTTAAATTACAAAAGGGCTATAAAAAAGAACTCCAGGCAATTTCTAATTCCCATATCAATTACCGCAAAGAAAGACATCCCTTGGAGTACCCCAATTCAGGCAGCATATTCAAAAATGTTGATTTTAAAAAAATTCCTACAAAAATCAAAAAACTTTTTTCAGACAAGGTAAAAAAAGACCCGTTTCCCATAGTGCCCGCGGCTTGGTTTATTATTGGGGCCGGTTTGATGGGCAGGAAAGTCGGCCAGGCGCAGATTTCAGAAAAACACTCAAATTATATCGTAAATTTAGGAAGAGCTAAAGCAAGTGATGTTTTAAAGCTTATTGATTTAGTTAAAAAAAAGGTTAAAAATAAATATAATATAGAACTGGAAGTAGAAGTACAATTGGTCGGATTTAATCATAAAACGTGAAACATGAAGCATTTTACGAGTCGTAGTTATGTTTCAAGTTTCATGTTTCAAGTTCCATGAATTTAACCATAAAAACAAAAAATTTAGAGATAGATCATTCTCTTGATAATTTGATTAAAAAAAGAATGACAGCTGTCAGTAAAATGATAAATGCTTTTCAGGAAAGCGCAGAGCTTTTTGTTGAGGTAGAAAGGGCGACCAAACATCATAAAAAGGGAGATATTTTTAGAGCAGAAGCCATTGTAAGTTTGCCAGGCAGAAAGTTGGTTGCCAGAGCCCACGGGGGGAATTTGGGTAAAATAATTGGCTCGGTCAGGGACGAAATGAGGAGAGAATTGAGAAAATACAAAACAAAAATAGTTGAATTACCTCGTAAAAAATATAGGAAAATTAAAAAGAGTTTTTTTTAAAACATTAACTATAAAAACTGGCAAAAACGCCAGTTTTTATGTAGAATTAAAACACATTAAATTTAATTTTATGTCTATATTAAATATAATTTTTGGGAGTTCCAATCAAAAATTCATAAAAAATTTAAAACCGGCTGTTGAAAAAATAAATTCTTTTGAACCAGAAATTCAGAAACTTTCAGTAGAGCAGTTAAAGGAAAAAACAAAGGAGCTTAAAGAAAAGTTAAATCTGCCAGCTGGCAGAGGCCAGACTCTTGATGATATTCTGCCAGAGGCTTTTGCTTTGGTAAGAGAAGCCGGAAAACGCACCTTAAACCAGCGCCATTTTGATGTCCAGTTAATTGGCGGAATGGTTTTACATCAGGGTAAAATTGCTGAAATGAGGACGGGAGAAGGAAAGACTTTGTCGGCTACTTTGCCGGCTTATTTGAACGCCTTGGAGGGCAAGGGAGTGCACATTGTTACAGTAAACGATTATTTGGCCAAAAGAGATACAGTTTGGATGGGACAGATATATGACTTTTTAGATTTGTCTGTTGGATGTATAACACATGAAGGTGGCTTCGTTTACGATGAAGGTCATGGGCAGAAAATTCAAAATGAAAATTCAAAATTAAAAATTAACGAAAATAAGATTGATGAAAAAAGAGATGTTGTCGGTAGTTTCAAAATTATTGAGGATTTTTTAAAGCCGGTTTCCAAAAAAGAAGCTTACTTGGCTGATATAACTTACGGAACAAACAACGAATTTGGCTTTGATTATTTAAGGGACAATATGGTTTATGATTTGAATCAGCAAGTACAAAGGGGACATCATTTTGCCATTGTTGACGAAGTTGATTCTATTTTAATTGATGAAGCCAGGGTACCCCTAATCATTTCGGGGCAAGCTGATGAGGCAACTGAAAAATATTACCAGTTTGCAAAAATAGTTGAGCCACTTGCCAAAGAAGAAGATTATACGGTTGACGAAAAAATGAAAGCAGTCAGTTTTACCGAGGAGGGGCAGAATAAAGTTGTAAAAAAATTGGGGTTTGACCCATGGCAGGAGAATGATATTGCCACTACTCATCAATTGGAATCTGCCCTAAGGGCAAAGACATTGTTTTTAAAAGACCGAGATTATGTTGTGAATCCGTCAGCTGACGGAGGTGAAATTGTAATTATAGATGAATTTACAGGTAGAATGCTACCGGGCCGCCGCTGGTCTCACGGGCTTCATCAAGCAGTTGAGGCAAAGGAAAATGTAAAAATCCAACCCGAGTCATTAACCTTAGCCACCATTACTTTCCAAAATTATTTTCGCCTTTACAAAAAGCTGTCTGGCATGACCGGTACTGCTTTAACTTCGGCCGAAGAATTTGACAAAGTTTACAAGTTGGATGTGGCTGTGATTCCTACCAATAAACCAATGATAAGACAGGATTTGCCAGATAAGATTTTTAAAACAGAAGAAGGCAAGTTTAGGGCAGCGGTAAAAGAAATAAAAAAACTTTATGAAAAAGGGCAGCCCTTGTTGGTTGGCACTAGGTCAGTTGAGAAAAATGAATATCTGGGAAAATTATTGGAAAGAGAAGGCATTCCCCATAATATTTTAAACGCCAAAAACCACGAAAAAGAAGGCCAAATTATCGCCCAGGCCGGAAAAAAAGGAGCTGTTACCATTGCTACTAACATGGCTGGCCGAGGAGTTGATATAATCTTGGGTGGCAACCCAAGTGACCCTGAGCAAAGCCGAATGGTTAAAGAGTCAGGCGGCCTTCATGTAATTGGAACTGAAAGGCATGAAGCCAGAAGAATTGACAATCAGTTAAGGGGGCGAACGGGCAGGCAAGGAGACACGGGCTCATCGCAATTTTTTGTTTCTTTGGAGGATGATTTAATGAGAATTTTTGGCGGGGATAAAATAAAAAATTTAATGACGGCTTTGAAAGTTCCTGAAGACGAACCAATACAAGCTAAAATGATTTCTGGAGCTTTAGAATCGGCTCAGGGAAAAATTGAAGGGTTTAATTTTGATGCCAGAAAGCATTTGTTAGAATACGACGACGTAATGAATAAGCACCGGGAAATAATTTACAAGAAACGTAAAGCATTTCTCGAAATTTATAATTTAGAATTTCTAATTTCTAATCAAATTATAAAACCTGAAGAAGTTGAAAAAAAGAAAGTAGAATTAGGCGAAGAGAACTTTTTACAAGTCGTAAAATTTATTAGCTTGAGGGTTTTAGATATGTTGTGGCAGGAGCATCTTTCCAATATGGACCATATGAGAGATTCGGTGAGACTAAGGGCTTACGGCGGGCAAGATCCTTTGGTAGAATATAAAAACGAAGGTCGGAAATTATTTCAAAGGCTTTTGGAAGAAATGGATTTTGAAATCGCAGATAAAATCCTGAAAATACACGAAACAACACAAATAAGAACACAAAACAACACAAAATCTAACACCCAGAATCCAATACCCAACACCCAAATCGGCAGGAATGACCCTTGTCCCTGTGGCAGCGGAAAAAAGTATAAAAAATGCGGTCTTATTAACACCCCGTACCATAATAGTATCAAGTAGT
>CAYIDV010000004.1:0-23800 GCA_964362315.1 uncultured Candidatus Saccharibacteria bacterium | reverse complement strand
CCTTTTATTTCCAGGGTTGCTGATTTGGTGCCTATTCTCCCTTCTGGTCCTCCTGCCTCTCCAAAAGATTGATGTAAAATTTGTGTTTTGAATCCTTTTATTTGGCAGTATTTTTCATACATTCTCAAAAGCATGGTTGCCCAGTCTTGGGCATCTTGGCCGCCGGCTCCAGAAAATATCTCCAAAATAGCGTTATTTTTATCGTACTTTCCAGATAAAAAAATTCTAAACTCTTGTTTTTCTATTTCTTTCGCCAGCTTAAAGATTAAATCTTCTTCAATCTGACCCAACGCTTCCAATTCCTTCAAATCATTAAGTTCTTTTACTAAGTTTTCAACTGTCTTAATCTCTTCTTTTAATACAGAAATTTTCTGGCTGATTTGGGCAGCGTTTTTTTGGTCTTTCCAGAAATCTTCGGACTGGGTTTTCAATTCCAAACTTCTTAATTTTTTTTCTTTTGCTTCTATGTCAAAGCCGGCCCACCAGATATTGGACCTTTTTCTTTAATTCCTCAATTTGTAAAGAAAAATCTACCATAGGTGATGGAATTAATATGGGTTTTAGGTTTTAGATATTGGATTGACTTTGTTTTCGTCATAACACCTAAAATCTAACACCCAACACCTAAATAATATCATATTTTTAATAAATCTCAAATTAAAAAAAGCACTTCATTAACAATGTGCTCTACGACGACTTAAATAAAAACCACTCTTAACCTTTGACCCGCTTCGCTCGTTCAGGAGGAGCGCCCGTGGTATTATTAAAAGAACGAAAAAACTATGACCACACTTTCTGTCCGGTCGGACAGAAAGTGTGAATAGATACCTTGTCCTGAGCCACCTCGCAGATTCGAACTGCGGACCCACGCTTTACCTGCCCGCCATTTGCCTGAGCCGATGGCCAGGATTGAACTGGCGGCCTACTCTTTACGAAAGAGTTGCTCTACCGCTGAGCTACATCGGCAAATATGCGATGGCAGGCGGGCGAAAGCGTTGCTCTACCAACTGAGCTAAGGTGGCTTGATTATTATTTAAAAAGAGGGTAAGCGGAGTCGCCCAGTGATAAATACTGGGCGCCCGATGTTCATCATCGGGCGAACCATAAAACCTTCTTGCCCCCATTAATTTTTAGATAAGCGGGTAATGAGAATCGAACTCACATCTTAACCTCTTGCCCACCACAAAAAATAATTGAGCGAACAATGGGAATCGAACCCACACCTCGACCTTGGGAAGGTCGCGTACTACCACTATACTATGCTCGCTGAATTATTTTTTGAGGCGGGTGAAGGAAGGTTTCGTACTGCCATTATACTATACCCGCAAATTATTTTTTAAAAATATTACCCAGCCATGAAAGCCAATATTCAAAAATGTTTTTTTGCTGGCTGTTATTTTGTGATTTATTATTTTCGGTCTTTATAAAAGATATAACTTTTTCTCCGGGTTTTTGCAAATCTAATTCTTCCCTGGCGACTTTTTCAATATAGGCAGGGTCGTCTGTCTTTAATATCCCCTCTCTTAACCCATCGTTTTGTTTTTGAATATTTTCTATCTTATTTTTTAAGTCCTCAACATGAGCATTAAGCTGTTGTTTCTTTTTGTAAACTTTAACATTGGAAACTACTAAAAAAACAAATAAAAACGAAATTGATATTGCTCCTACAATTAACAAAAATTTGTTAAATGGGCCTGTCTTTCTTTTTTTTTTGAAATTTGATACCATAATAATTGAATTTTTAATTTACAATTTTCAATTTTTAATGGTTATGAAAATAAGATCTAAAAAAGTTTTTCAAATAATTTGGATTATTTTAATAAGCTTGGTAGCTTTAAGCACTATTTTATGGTCTGTGGGAATAGGATTTCTGTGATAATTTTTAAAATTAGAAATTCGTTTTTATATGTTCTTTATTGCTTTTTCGTAGTTGTCCAGTATTCTTTTTGCCAATTCCAAATCCAACCTGTAATCAAGGTCGTAAACTAAAGAATTTCTTATTTTGTGAGCTGAATCTATTTCTTCAAAGCTGGGCAGTATTTTTTTTCTGGCACTGTTAAGCAATTGGTTAAAGTCTTCTCCTTGGTAACCTCTCTCCTCCAAGAGACTGTATAATAAATCGTCTGCTTGTATGATTGCCAGTTTGTATTCACTTTCAGTCTTGTTGCCAGCTTCAATTCTTTTGACGATCTTTTGCCATCTTTTGTTAATTTGCCTTAAGCCGTAAGACTGCCAGGAAAGAAATTCCACGGTGTCCTGCAAAAACTGATATTGTATGTAACTGCTGTTAATATAAAAATAAATTACAGCGGCTAAGAAAAAAAACCCAAAAAAAATAAAAACTATTTTAATAGGCAAAAGTGCGCTTTGCAGTTGGGCAGAAGAAATAAAATTAACAAAATCACTGATTCCAAAAAACCTAAAAATATAATCCCATTTTTCAGCTGTTGTGAGATTTTCCACTGATGTCATATTTCAATTATATCACTTTTTCCAATAAAGAAGCTGTTTGGAAAATTTTATTTTCTTCAAGGTAGTTCCCTATTATTTGTAAACCAACGGGCAGGTTACCGGCACTGCCAACAGGCAAAGAAATGGCCGGCAATCCAGCCAATTTAACGGGGCAGGTATAAATGTCCATTAAATACATTGAAAGCGGGTCATCTGTTTTTTCTCCTATTTTAAAAGCAGGAATTGGAGAAACTGGAGAAAAAATCAAATCCACTTTTTTAAAAGCTTCTATAAAATCCTGTTTAATCAATTGCCTGACTTCTTGGGCTTTTTTGTAATAGGCATCATAGTACCCGCTGGATAAGCTATAGGTTCCCAGCAGTATTCTCCTTTTGGGCTCATCCCCCAAGCCTTTTCCCCGGCTTTTTAAATAAACTTCTAGTAAATCTTTTGTCCCCTTCTCACTCAAGCCGTATTTAATGCCGTCATACCTTGATAAATTTGCCGAAACTTCGGAAGGAACAATTATGTAATAAGTGGCAATCGCGTATTCTGTATTAGGCAGGCTTATTTCTTCAATCTTAGCTCCGTTTTCCTCAGCTTTTTTTATTGCATTTTCAATTATCTTTTTTACCTCGGGGTCAATACCTTTGCCAAAGTATTCCGTGGGAATTCCTATGCGTAAATTTTGAATTTTAAATTGTGATTTTACATTTTGATTTTTGATTTTTGAATTCAAATCTACACTTGTGGCATCTAAGGGGTCTTTTCCAGATATTGCCTCAAAAACAATCTTTGCATCTTCTACCGTTTTTGTTATAGGACCTATTTGATCTAAAGAAGAAGCCATGGCAATTAAACCGTAGCGAGAAACTGCTCCATAAGTGGGATTTAATCCCACCACGCCGCAAAAACTTGCCGGCAACCTTATTGAACCGCCTGTATCAGAACCCAAAGAATAACAAGCTTCTTTTGCTGCCACTGAGGCAGCTGACCCACCTGAACTTCCCCCAGCCACCCTTGATAAATCTTTTGGATTTTTTGTAGTTTTAAAGGCTGAGTTTTCGGTTGATACTCCCATGGCAAACTCATCTAAATTTGTTTTTCCCAAAATAACGGCTCCTTGGTTTTTTAATTTTTTTATTACTGTTGCATCATAGGGAGCGATATAATCTTGTAAAATTTTAGAACCTGCAGTGGCTTTTTCTCCTTCCACCAAAATGGCGTCTTTTATTGAACAAGGCACACCGCATAAAAGCGGGAAATCATTACTATTTTTGATTTTTTCATCAGCTTTTTGGGCTTGCTCTAAAGCTAATTTTTCAGTTACAGTTAAATAGGCATCAATATCCTTATCTGTTTTTTTTATTTGCTCTAAGTAAATTTTTGCCAATTCAACAGCTGAAAAATCTTTATTTCTCAAGCCTTCGTGGAGTTGTTTAATGGTTAAGTCTAAAAGATTCATTGACTGAATTTGAAGTTTGTAATTTACGATTTGAAATTACTAAAATTATATAAATTCATCAAAATTTTGACAAAGCAAAATTTTGATACCTAAGCATTTAAAATTTAAAATTGGAAATTTAAAATTTAAAGTCAAAAGATGCTTTTGACTTTGATGTATCTTTCCTTCTTATCCGGAGCCGCGGCTATTAAGTTATCAGCCATATGATGACTATCCGGCGCCGCCTCATCTTTTCTTGCAACTTTCTCTACTTCTAAATATTGGAGGGTCTGGTCTTCCAATTTTAATTTTGGGGTTTTTTTTAATACATTGAAATAATCCAAAATTGAAGACAAATCTTTTTGCATTTTTTCTATCTCTTGCTCGGATAATTCTAATCTAGCGAGTTTAGCTATATGTATAACCTCCTCTTTACTGATCATAATTCGGCTACGAAATACGAATTTACTACGAATATAAGAATTTCTTTTTTTAATATTAACAAACTTGACAAATCTCATCAACTATTGACAAGTAGTTTTGATAGTGCTATAATTAAAGTATAGGGTCTTTTCATCAAGTTAAAGGGAGAAACCTTGTCACAAGTGGTTTGTGACTACTCTTAACTTGCTTGAAAAGGCAAGTTAGGAGGTTAGTCATGACCGATCCGAAGGAGGCCCAGTATGTCGTAATTTCGGCCATTCGCCGGAATAAGTGGGGTGGTTGCATCGTCGGGTACTTTAAAACCCTATCGGATGTTCCGTCGGGTTGGGAGTATCCTGCGGAGGACGGCATCGACGACATTATGGATTCGATATGTACGACCGACGTCGATCGATGTCTCAGAATGATGAACAGCCACTGGCAGTAAGCCAAAAGCCCGAACACAAGATGTGTTCGGGCAGTTTTTTTACTATTTATACCTAAAAACTAGCTAAATGGGAAAGCGAGGGGAAAGTGAGGTCTGACCTCGCTTCATAGCTTCATATTTTACAAAAATTACACGAATTCTAATTTTCAAGAAAAACACTCCAAAGATGCAATGACCCACCCAACCCTAAAGCGAAGAGAGGGCTTTGCAAGTAAATTTCGCAGGCGATTTGGCATGGTCCCTTCAACGGCTCAATGCATTGAGCCGTTGAAGGGCAAATCGCCGAGAATTTAGATAGCGTTTTGCCGCTGGGCAAAACGACTATCGGTACTTGCAAAGCCCTCTCAAGCGAGCTCCCACTCTTCGTCCTTATACACCAAATCAGCCAAAGTGTTTATATTTTCCAAAGCAATTCCCGAACCACGAACCACTGAAGTTAAAGGGTCGTCAATGATTTTGCAGGGCATTTTTGTTTCTTTTGTAATCAAGGCATCCAGCCCTTTCAATAAAGACCCACCGCCAGCTAAATAAATTCCGTTAGTCATAACATCAGCCAAGAGTTCTGGCGGAGTTTCTTCAATTGTGGTTTTAATAGCTGACATAATCTGCTTGACCGACCTATCTAATGCCCTCTGGATGTCGTCATTAAACACTATCACCTCTTCTGGTAAACCAGTAACCAAATTGCGGCCTCTCATAGGCATTTCTTTTTTTTCTTTTAGGGGCATGGCTGAACCAATGTTTATTTTGATAGCTTCTGCGGTTCTTTCGCCAATTAATAGTTTGTACTCTTTTTGGGCAAACTGAATGATATCATCATTCATCTTGTCTCCGGCAATCCTCAAACTTTTAAAAGCCACAATGCCCCCTAAAGAGATGACAGCCACCTCAGTAGTCCCCCCTCCAATGTCAACAATAAAGTTGCCTCCTGCTTCTTGGATAGGAAGATTGGCACCAATGGCCGATGCCAGCGGCTCTTCAATTAAAATTACTGACCTGGCCCCGGCATTTTTGGCAGCGTCCCTGACCGCTTTCCTTTCAACTTCAGTAACTCCGCATGGAATGCCAATGATAATTCGGGGCATACCGCCAAAGCCTAAAAATTTTTTGGAGCCAGATATTGCTTTTTCAATAAAATATTTTAGCATTTGCTCGGTAACTTCAAAATCAGAAACTACGCCATTAACTAAAGGTTTGGTGGCAGTAATATAAGAAGGCGTACGCCCAACCATTTTTCTGGCCTCTTCCCCAATAGCCAAAATTTGACCAGTTTTATTATTAATTGCCACTACTGATGGCTCATTGATTATAATTCCCCGGTCTTTAACATAGACTAAAGAATTAGCCGTACCCAAATCAATAGCCATATCCATAGACAAAAAGGAAAATAATTTTTTAATTGTTTTCAGCATGCGAACGAAGTGTAGGGTCGCAAGATTTATCCACGAAGTGGATAATTCCGACCTAGCACCCGCCCAAGTTTTTGCTGTTGTTAATTAAACATGCAAATCTTGTTTGGGATTTTATTTTTAATCTAATAAATTTAGAAATTACTGCAAAAATTTAGGTTGGGACGCGAGAATTTTAAGCTTTAGCTGAAATTCCCGTCCTCGGGTTTTCGTCCTGCTTCGCGGGACTCAAATTTTTTTAAAGTATCTCACTATCTGGCTGATTTTAACCAACTGTACTTTATTCTTTACCCTTTCTTTAACTTCCACCGAATTCTTTGCCAGTGTTTTTTCCGACACCACGACCCTAAAAGGAATACCAATTAAATCTGCTTCGGCAAACTTTTCCCCAGCAGACTTATTTTCTCTATCATCACATAGTACATCAATATTATTTTTTTGCAAAATATTATATATTTTTTCAGATTCCTTACGGACGCGAGCTTTTTCTTTTTTTGTCGGAGAGCCGGTTTCTGGAATAATTTCTATTATATGGACCAAAAATGGCGCTACTGACTTAGGCCAAATGATTCCTTTATCATCATGGCTGTTTTCTACAATCGCCCCCATTAATCTCGACAAACCAATACCATAGGAACCCATTAAAACAAATTTATCATAACCATCTCTGTCGGTGAATTTCAAATCAAAGGGTTTGGAAAAATTTGTACCCAGTTTAAAAATATTGCCTACCTCAACGGCTTTTTTCTCGTCAAAATCAACGCCTTTGCAATTTAGACATTTTTGGTTTTCTGGTTTCACCCGGTCAAATTGTCCCGCCTTGGGCGGGACACCATCTTCGCTGGATTTGATCGGGTAAATTTCTTTATTTATTGCTATCTTGCACTTTTTACAAATATAAATTATATCTTCTCCGGCTTCAGTTATTGTCTGAAATTCATCAGAATATTTTGAAAAACTTCCGCCGCCAGCTAAAGTTCTGTAAGTCATTTTATCAATCCCGCATTCTTTAAAAATGTTTAGGTATGATTTTGCCACTTTTTCGTAGTAGTCATCCAAATCTTTTTGGTTTGCGTGGAAAGAATATAGGTCTTTCATTAAAAATTCCCTTGTCCTTAAAATTCCTGATTTTGGTCTTAACTCATCCCTGAACTTTGTTTGAATTTGAAAAACCGAAAAAGGCAAATCTCTGTATGAAAAAATAATTTTCTTTACCAAAGGACTGACAACCTCTTCGTGGGTAGGACCTAAAGCATATTCTTTTTCGTCGCCGCTACTTGTTTTAAATAAAACTTCCAAGCTTTGCCACCTGCCGGTTTTCAGCCAATTTTCCTTCGGCTGCAAGACTGGCATTAAAATCTCCTGGCCGCCAACTTCTTCCATATATTTCCTAATTATATTTTCAATGTTTTTGAGAACCTTTAAACCTAAAGGTAAAAAACTGTAAACACCTGCCATTAACTGGTCTATATAACCGGCCCTTGTCAGCAAATCATGAGAAAGAGATATATCGTGGGACTTGTCTTTGTTAGTAAGTCCGTTATTATTGACTACTTTTAATGGCTTTGTAGTTTTGTAGAATAATTTAGATTGTAACATAGTATTTAAATTTTAATCTTTTATCAAAAGATCCATCTCATCTTTTCTAAGTTTAAGACATTTATCCCTTAAATTATCAACTTCTGTAACACTAAAATTTTTAATCATCGAGTTTGTGATACACCAAATATCAATAGGCGGCCCTAAACCATATGCTCCTACTTCTATCGCTTCTTCAATAACTTTAAAAGCGAGAAGTGCACCTTTTTCTACATTAATCTTATTTGGAACTAGTTCGTGATACTTTTCTAATAATGTATGGACGAATGACCGCCCTATTCCAATACCAAATACCCCTGTGTCAATCCACTCTGGAGTACCATTTGTGTCTATGTGAAGAATACGAGGTCCTTTTTGATAATCTACAAAAACAAAATCTTCAGATGGTAACTGTTGATCCATATTGAATAATTCTTTAACACATTCTTTTATGGCTTTAGATAAATCATCTCTAATTTCAGCTAATGAATTATTTTTTCTGGGTAAATTATCTAATTTTTCTTCAACTCGCTGAATTAAAGAACCTCTTCCTGAGGCACCCCAAATACAATTTTCGTTCAATTTCTTAATTTTTTTACCACGAGTTCTAAGTTGCCCAGCAGTAATTTGACTATCTGATGCTAAAATTATCCCATCAGTTGTTGGTATTGCTAAAACTATTGTCATGTTACTTTATAAGTTAAAATTTAAGAAAACGGACACCCTATAATCGGACATTTCCAATTTGTGCCAGGTAGAACACCAGGATGATTTTTATTTTCTGGAGGATTATATTTATGATAATATTCACACTCCTTATCAAAAGCTTCTTTAGGAGAAGACAAGTACTCAAACCAAAAATGGGAATATGAACCCTCTCCTATTGATTGTTTAATTCTAGAAGATAAATCTTCGTCTGATCTACCAACATAAGCAACAGTCTTTCCATCCCTTGATAGAATATAAACACCTGGTGACCTACGAGTAACATAAATATCTACTGTACTTGTTAAAAATGGACCTAAGAACATATTTATTTAAATTATTTTATAACCCAGCTTTCCAAAGGTCTACCACCCGGGGAATGTCAAACTTAATTGTCACGAAAACCGCCATACTTATAAGCAAAAAGAAAAACAAAATGGTAATACCCTGCTCCCATTTCACTGGAACGGGTTTTTTTGTTATTTTTTCAATTATTAAAAACAAAAGTTTTCCTCCATCTAAAGCCGGGACTGGAAACAAATTAAATATGGCAAGCAATACGGTTAAAGAACCGATAAAGTATAAGAAAAATCCCAAACCAAGACTTGCTGCTTGTGACAAGAATATCGTAATGCCTACGGGACCAGCCAACTGGGCTTCTGGCGGAACACCCTTGCCCTGAAAAATGCTGGCAAAAAACCCATATATGCCTTTTAGAGCTTCCCAGGTGATTTTTCCTGTATAAATTGTACCTTGCAGAGGTAATTGATACCAGGGAGACTTATTAATAATATTAGCAACTCTTTCTATAACTACACCAGTAGGTCCCTGGCCTTCGGGGTAAGAAACTCTGGGAGTTAAAATTACATCAATTTTTTTACCGTCTCTATTAATAGTCAAAGTAATTTTTTTACCTTTGTTGTCTTGAATAAGTTTTTGGAAATCGGATATTTTATCCACATTCATTATTTCATCTCCTGGTTTTAATCCTGTTAAACCTGCCGGTGAATCTTTTTGAACCTCTAAAATTTTAATCTTTATATCGGTAATACCAACTATGTCTTGATCTCCAATGGGCACACTGACACCAATTGAAAATACAATGGAAAAAATAACTATGGCAGCTAGCCAAAAAGCAATTACTCCGCCCAAAACAATTAGAATCCTTTTCCATATTTTAAGTTTTGAAAAACTTCTGTAATCATCAATTCCTCCTTCTTCTCCATAAATTTTAACGAAAGCGCCGAGCGGCACTAAGTTAACCGAATATACAGTTTCTCCAAATCTTTTGCCAAAAATTCTCGGCGGGTAACCTATGCCAAACTCCTCAACTCTTGCCCCAAATTTTTTTGCTATAAAAAAATGCCCGAACTCGTGGATAATCATCAAGGCAATCAAACTAAAGAATGCAATAATTAAAGTTAACAACATGATACTAATAATGCGAATTTGTAGATTCGTATCTTAACTACATTATTTCTTTTGTCTTTTTTTCAACCAAATCTTTAATTTTCTTTGAATACTCATCAATCAAGCCTTGCAATGCGTCCTTTCCTCGGAATTTATCATCTTGGGAGATTTTCTTTTCTTTTTGGGCGTGCTGAATTTTACTCCAGGCGTCATCTCGCCAATGCCTCATTATCTGACGAGCTTTCTCTGATTTTTCATTCAACACTTTCACTAATTCTTTCCGATAATCTTCAGTGAGCAAAGGTAAACTCAATCGTATCACATTTTTATCAACAGCCAAAGACATGCCCAGGGCCGATTGGGAAATGGCTTTCTCTATTGGTTCTATGTACGATTGATCCCAGGGCTGGATGATTATTTGATTGGGCTGGGGACATGAAATTGCCGCTAATTGCTTTACGGTAAAAGTATCTTGCAAATAATTAATTTCTATATCTTCTACTAATGCTGGGGAAGCCCTTGAAGTTTTTATTTTTAAGAATTCTCCTTCCAAAAATTTAAAAGCTTTATCAAACTCCGGTTTAACCTTGTCAATGAATTCTTTATGCGTCATAAAAATTTAGAAAATTAAAAATAGGGAAATTTTAGGTTTTTATGTTTTTATATTTTTAAATCTCCATTAATATTATCTCCAATGCCAGTTTATTATTAAGATTGGTTGTATCTGACTGACGGCTTATTTTATCAGTTAACTCCAATATTGTTTTTAACCTTCTAATAGAATATTTATCATCCAGATCATTTGGATGAATTTTGAGACTGGTATTTTTTTCGATCTTTGCCAGTAATAAACTTCTAAAGTATTTTTGCAGAATATTTAAAATTTTGTTGAAATTTTCTCCTGATAAGTCGGCTAACTTGGCATATTGGAATTTTTCTGCTAAGTCGGTTCCAATAACATTTTGCAAGTTCTTAAATATTTTTTCTTCATCTTTTGTTATTTCATACTTGCTAGTATAAAAAAACTTAATCTCTTGGCACCTGGAAACAATTGTGGGTAAAAGTAAATCTGGTTTTGAAGAGATTAAAAAAATAATTGTTTTTCCTTTTGGCTCTTCAAGACTTTTTAAGAAACAACTTTGCGCTTCTTGATTCATTCGCTCGGCATTTTCTATAATGATTGTTTTGTAATTTCCGTAGTAAGGTTTATAGTTTAAAAAATTCTGTGCTTCTCTTATTTGGGAAATGTCAATCTCTATTTTGTCCACACCATCTTTTAACGAGCTTGTGCTATTGCTGGATTTTATAATTAACAAATCGGGTAAATTTTCTCTTTCTATCATTTTACAATTCTGACAGCTGCCGCAAGACGCCTCGCCCTTCTCTTGATTACCACGGCCGTTAAAATTAGGAGAAGCGTAATAAATGTACTTTATGAATTCTTTTGAAAAAAATTTTATTGACCCGGCATTCCGTCCAGACAATAAATAAGAATGTGAGAGCTGATTTGATTCAAATTTTCTTTTTAAAAAATCCCATTGTTTTTGGTAACCAATCATTTGAATATAGAATTTGGTATCTTGTAGCTGGAATAGAATACGGAATATAGAATGTGGAATAAAAAATAATTAATTCAAAATTCAAAAATCAAAATTCAATTCCAGCTTCTAAATACTAAATTCAAAATTCTACTTCTTGTTCATCACCACCTTCTTGTACTCTTCTAAGTGTTCTAAAACTACGCCCGTGCCTTTTATAACACAAAACAAGGGTTCTTCGGCAACAAAACATGGCACTCCGGTACTCTGAGCTATCAGTTCATTAATTTTGGGTAGCAATGAGCCGCCGCCAGCCATAATAATTCCTTTATTCATAATATCAGCCGAGAGCTCGGGGGGAGTTTGCGACAAGACATGCTTTACCGCCTGCACAATTTCAGCAAGCACATCAGAAATCGCCTCACAAACTTCATTGCTTGACAACTTAATGCTCCTGGGCAATCCCAAAATTAAATCTCTGCCCTGAACCTCCATAAACTTAGGGTCTCTTTGCAAAAGAGCGCTTCCTATTTTTATTTTTATTTCTTCTGCCGATTGACTGCCAACCGCCAGGTTATATTTTTTCTTCATATATTCTGCAATGGCGGCATCTATCTTATCACCCGCCACCCTCACCGAATGAGAAGCAACAATACCACCCAAAGAAATAACTGCCACCTCCGAGGTTCCCCCGCCAATATCAATTATCATATGGCCTGAACAGGAATTGATTGGAATACCAGCTCCAATTGCTGCCAAAACCGGTTCTTTAGCAACAAAGGCCTGGCGTGCCCCGGCTGACAGCGCCGCCTCAACGACCGCTCTTCGCTCAGTACTGGTAATACCTGCTGGCACCGAAATTACCAACTCCGGCTTAAACAGTTTAAAATTATTTTTTGTTTTGGTAATAAAATAACGCATCATTGCCTGAGTCACTTTGTAATCAGCTATGACACCGTCTTTAAGCGGCCTGTAAACTTTAATATCTGCTGGAGTCCTGCCTATCATTTCTTTTGCCTCCTCACCCACTGCCAAAATCCGGTTGTCAGACAGAGAAACTGCAACCACTGAAGGTTCTGTCAAAACTACGCCCTTGCCCCGCACATAAACCAAAGAGTTACAAGTCCCCAAATCAATTGCGATTTTTTTGTTGAACATGAAGCCGAGTAATTAAATGCTCATTAATATTATATTTTATAACTCCGAGCATTTAATTGCTCGGCGGAATCTTGCACCAAAACCATAAATTCAATTTTTCTGAGTATGGTTTTCGGTGCGTGGATGAAAACTAAATTTACTACCAAGCACAGAAATTTTTTTCAAAAATTTTATGCTCGGTTAAGCGAATTTCAGCTTAAGCTGAAATTCGCTTAATGTCTGCTCCCAGATTCTGCAATCTCTCCTCTATTCTCTCATATCCTCTGTCAATTTGAAAGACATTATTTATTGTAGTAGTGCCTTCGGCCATCAATGCGGCAATTAAAAGGCTTGCCCCGGCCCTTATATCTAATGAGTCAATATTAATACCACTTAATTTTTTTGGCCCAAAGACAAAAGCTCTGTGAGGATCAACCATCTCAATATCGCCGCCCATTTTTCTTAATTCAAGCACGTAACTAAATCTGTTTTCATATAAAGGGTCGTGAATCAAGCTTTTACCCTCAGCCTTTGTTAAAAGAGGAATTACAATTGGCAATAAGTCAGTTGGAAAGCCAGGATGAGGCATGGCTTGTAATTTTATAGGTTTTAATTCTGGCGAATGAAAAACCGTTATTTGGTTTTCACCTCTTTGGAATTTAACTCCTACTTCCCCAAGTTTATGCAAAAACATATCTAAATAATCAAAGTTTATGTTTTTTACAACAACCTTCCCCGGAGTAAGGGCTCCCGCAACAATAAAGGTTCCGGCTTCTAAGTGGTCTGGGGCAATAATATGGGTGCATCCCTGCAGTTTTTCCACTCCTTCAATTTCAATTGTGTGCGTGCCAAGCCCTTTTATTTTAGCTCCCATTTTCGAAATCATGTTGCCCAAATCCTGAACCGAAAGCTCAGAGGCCGCTCCCTTGATTATTGTTTTACCCTTGGCAAGAACCGCAGACATAATCACGGCCTCCGTAGCCGTAGGGCTGAATTCTCCTAAAACTATTTCCTTGCCCAGTAAATCGCCCCTTTCCACATTATAAATATTTCCTTCTTTCTTAATTTTAGCTCCCAGGTTTTCCAGAGCTTTTAGTTGAGTGGAAATGGGTCTTAAACCGATTACATCCCCACCGGGCGAAGAAATCTTAAAGTTTTTAAACCTTGCCAAAAGCGAGCCGAAAAAAACCACTGAAATCCTGGTTTTTGAAACTTTGTCAAAATCAATGTTCTCTGGGTTTATATTTTCTGCAAGGAGACTGATTTTTCTTTCGCCTAACCATTCAACTTTTACTCCAAGTGATTTTAGAACTTCAACTACGTTTTTAATGTCTTCAATTAAAGGCAGATTATCAATAATACACTCTTCATTGGTAAGCAAAACAGCGGCCAAGGCCGGCCCTGCCGCATTTTTTGACCCCCTAACCTCAATTTCACCCTCTAAGGGCTTGTTACCATTTATTATAAATTTATCTGACAATTTATTAAAATTGTCACCGAGCACCAAACGCGAAGCGTTTCGGTGCTTGGTATACAATTTATTTGATTTTTCATCTTATTTTATTTTTATTTCTCTGTCAAATTTTAAAACTTGACTTATATTATAATCCTTTGCAAGGAGACACGAGAGTTATTTCATTGTTTTTTTCAATGGCTCACTCGAGTGAGCCATTGAAATTTAAAGCCAAATCTGGCGTGGACGTCGGGCGTCCAAAGTGGACGTCGGGCGTCCACTTTCTTTTGTCCCGTATCTTATAAAATACAAATACAAATTGCACAACAAAAACCCAACCATCCCCTAAATTTTGCAATTGCAAAATTTAGGGGATGGTAAAAAAAATCCGCACCACGGCGGATTCTTAAACCATAAATCGTAAATCATAAAACCCCCAGTTTCTTTTTTATTCTCTCAACAATGACATCAAGTTGTATGTCGGCCTTAACAATGTAATCGGTCTCGCCAACAGTCTCTAAAGCTTTGCTTATATGCTCTGGGTCTTTTAAGTTAGTCAAAAAAATCATTTGGGATTTAACGCCCTTTTCTCTTATTTTTTTAGCCATAGTTATGCCGTCCATTTTTGGCAATACAATGTCTATGACAATAAGATCTGGCTTTTCTTCTTGGGCCATGGCCAATCCTTTTTCTCCGTCATCGGCATAAACCACAGAAAAAGGCTGCTTGTCAAAATTCTGCCTAAGGAGCCATAGAAAATCTTTGTCATCTTCCACAATAAGAACTTTTTTCATGATATTTAAATTGTTAAAGTAATTTCTATAATATATAAATGGCAGAGCCATCTCTATAATACTTTATTGTAATATATTGGCTTTATTAAGTAAAGACTCATTTTAACTGATGAATTATCATTCAAAAGGATTGGAATAACTTTCTTTTGAAAAATCTTTAAATACGTTTTCCCTCTCTTGCCTTTTATCTAAAATTGCCTGATAGGTATTTTCCTGAAATTTTGTGGTAACAGATGTTGTCTCTGGCTGATTTAGCCTTATCAATAACACGTACCTATAAAATAAAAACTCAACAATTATAACATTCAATAAAATAAGTATTAAAATAAACAAAAAGGCATCTCTGCCCAACATCCAGAATATTTTTTTAATCTTGTAAGTTGATAACTTTAAAAGACTTGGAATATTATTAAAAGATTTTTTAAATTGATTATTTTGATTATTCATAGTTTATTTAGCAACAACTTTTATTAAGAAATTTGATTCAAGTAGATTAGGACTGTCATTTCTGTCTGATTTTTTCATTGTTAAGCTCTCAATTAAAATTAAATAAGGGGCTGTTCCTAATTTTTTTATAAATGTCGTGGTTTCTTTGAATTCTCCTTTTGTTTGAATCTGGAATGCAGTAGCATTCAAACCGTCAATATTTTTACTTTCAGACGAATGAACTAAGTTAATTTCTGAAAAAACGCCGGAGTCAGATGATATTGCTTCTAAAAATTTAATAAAATTGACTGGATTCTCTGGATCAATAAATGACTGGCTGATTTTTTCAAGATTGGGCTTATAGGTTTCATAATTCTTTTGGAAATAGGAGAAATCTTTGCTTTGGGTATCTATAAAAATTGCTCTGTCTTTGTCTGATAAAATTTGACTAGCGGCTTTTTTAATGTCTTTAAAAGTAATGTATGTCAAAAATACCAATAATAATAAAGCCAGTATAAAAATGATAAGTATGACGTAAATTTTATTTTGGGTTTTCATTTTATCGGGTTCATTTGGAAAGTTAAATAAAAAGTGATGTCTTTGGATTTTATCCAACTATCGGGAGGAAAATAGGCGTTTTCTATTTTTTTATTGCTGTTTATATTATCTCTAAAAATTAAAAGGTTATCCCTGGTATCACTGAAGCCAGAAATAGTTACTTTAACCTTACCCGCCTGCTGGGGCAAATTGTTCTCTTTCATTTTGTCTATGGAGATACTTTTAAAATACAAACCAACAGGCTTTTTAATTTCAAAAATGGTTTTTAGTATATCGTTAAAATAAATCTCTTTTTTATAAAAATTATCCACTTTAGCCAAGTCTGCATTATGTTTTATAATAAGCTGGGCTAAAGATTCAAAATCTGGAGTTTGATATCCTTTTTCGCTATTGTCTAAAATATATTTTTTTGAATCAATATCCCCCAACATATAAAACTTCAAGGCAGACAAGAGTAATAACAAAGAAACTAAAGAAATTAAAAAAACGTTTCCTAAAACTATAAGTAGTTTTTTATTTTTTTCCAGTAGTAAGTATTTTTTATCTTCCGGTGGTAAAAGATTAATCATGTGACTATTCATAAAGATTTTTTACAATTAGCTTAGAGGTTTGATTTTTCGCTATCTTCTAAGCCTCTTCACTGGCACCTCTTATGGCCAATCCCAAGGCAGTGGTAAACGACGATATTTTTTGACTAAAAAGAGGGTTAACTTGAAATCTTTTGGGAACCACAATGTTGATGAGAGGATTGCCAAGCTCAACTGGAATTTTTAATTCTTTGTAAAGGAAATCAGGCAACCCCTGCAGGTTGGCTCCCCCTCCGCAGAGAATAATTTTTCCTATTTTGTTATCTGAGGAAAAATAACCATGAGAGGTGTGTCCATAATAAAAATTCATGTACTTTTTGATTTGGTCTATTAACTCATTTAAAACAGGACTGACTATTTTTGTTATATTATAGTTTTTCTTTTGTTCTGTGATAAGACCGTATTTTATTTTTAATTTTTCTGCTTCGTAAAAGCTAATTCCTAAAGTATCGGAAATGGCTTCAGTCAGATGCCTAGAAGAAAAAGAAATTGATGAGGTAAAACGGATTGAATTTCCTGCAAAAATAATAAAACTGGTTTTTGTCTGTCCAAAATCAATAAAAATAATGGGGGCTGCACCCTCTCCACTATTCAACAAAGCCCTAACAATGGCTTGTGATTCAACTTCTAAAACAAATGGTATGAGGCCGGCTTTTTTAAAACAGTTAACATAAGCATCCACGATTGACCTTGGCATCATACTTACCAATAAATCCAAATGTTCTAAATTTTCCTTATCTTCATGAGAATTAATAATTTGAAAATCCCAGTAAACTTTATCAATAGACAAGGGGATATAGTTTTCGGCTTCAAAAGGAACTGATGATTGTAATTCTTCCATGGTCATTTTGGGCATCTGTATTACTTGGGCAAAAGATTTCTCCTCGGGTAAACAGGCAATAATGTATTTGGTAGACAGTTTTTTTCCTTTAACCGTGCTGAAGGCAAACCTTATAATCTTTGCCAAAGCTTCTTGGTCCTGAATTACTCCTTCTTTGACAATGCCTGGTTTTATTTCAGCTTCGCCGAAAGAAACTAAATTAAAACCCTTGCGCTTTTTTTCAAGCCTGACAATTCTTAAGGATAAATCGTTTATATCAATACCAAACACCTCTGGTTGTAGATTTAAAAATTTAAACATGCGAACGTAGTGTAGGGTCGCGAGATTTATCCACGAAGTAGATAATCCCGACCTAGCACCCAGCACTTATTTATTTGATAAATTAGTGCTGAGTAGATTCATTTAATTCACTTATTATACCATTAAAAAGGTTTGTTATTGTTCTCCCCAACTGGATACCTTCCAACCGCCGCTGGGCCCTGAAGTAAATTGAGTATTTGCCAATCCGCTTTCATATATAATTGTGGCGTTATTATTAAGTGAAATCCTATAGCCGGTTAACCCTTTTACCTGAACGTTGTTGTTTACCACAACGGTGCCGGCACTGGCATAAAAAAGCGCTCCGGTAGCATTATTGCTAATCTGCAAAGCAGAACTTGAAGTGCTGGTTGAGAGAATCAAAAGGTAGCTTCCGGCCTGACCAGACCCTGATAATGTTGAACTGTTTCCGGTATCAACGGTACCGTCCAACACAATTACTCCCCCCAGAGAACCATAAGAAGAAGCCAATCTTATGGTATCGGTATTGCCAAAAATAATATCTCCTACTACATAGATAGTACCATTTATCGTCAGTATAGAATTATTACCCATAATCAAATTACCTGTAATTTTGACCGGTCCAAGGGAAACCGATTGATTATTGCCAATATTGTAGTTTCCATTTACAACGCTTCCGTTAGTTGCATCTGTTTTCCAGTTATCTATCTGGGTTTGGGAAATAGGCAGAGGTTCTGGAGTTATTTCATTTGGTTGAGTATTTACAGAACCTGCAACAGTGCAGGTATTTGTACCTCTATTTATAACTCCGACAACATAGGTTAAGTTTCCATCAACGGTAGAATTTAGGCAACTGTAAGAAAGAACATTGCCTATTACATGTGGACCGTCAATTTTGTTGCCGTTTTTAGACACTGTGACATTATTATCTACTGTGCCAGGACCTGTAATATTGCCGTTGGAAAAAACGTTGCCTTGCACCCTGCTTCCATTATTCATAGTCATACCGCCGTCCCCTACTTGAGCGCCGTAGTTAAAAGCAATCCCCTGGCTATTTACACTATAAACGGTTTGTATTTTTCTGATTATATTATTAGTACTCCCCTGGGAAACAATTGCTCTGGATGTTCCAACAATAGCCGGAATGGTTATATCCACGGTAGTATTGCTAACAGTCAAGCTGTAAGTTTTAGCCGCCATTGAGGGACTGTTTCTTAAAGCCATTAGTGCGTCCTCAATTCCGGCTTCGGCCCCGTAGTAAGATTGAGTCGATTTCACCGAATTGGTGGATATTTTTTGGCGATAAAGAGTTAAAGCCGCCATGCCAACAGTAATGCTTATCATAATTATAAGAATGAAAAATGTAATTATAGAAACAACAAAGCCCTTTTCAGCATTTAGTATTGGATATTTATTGTTTAGTATTTTGTGTTTCATGATTATTTAGTTACTCCTCAAAGAAACTGTGGAGGTTAAATTAACCGAAGAAGAACTACTGGCTTCACTGGAACTCAAAGTCAAGTCTATTTTAACTGACGGTATTGTCCCGTTTAAAATTCTGGTAAATACCAAACTGGTAACTTGAATGCTGTCTGATGTCAAAATAACTGGATTCTGTGATTCTTTTTTAAGACAAATACCAGAGCCGCAAAGGAAAAAATCAATGAAAGCATGGTCTTCATTATTGAGCAGATACTTTGTAGTTTCTAAGGAAAGTTGGCCGGAGGTGGTAGTTGAAGTGTAAACGCTTTTGGCATGTTTTATTTCATAAGCCATAACATCTAAAACCCTCCTGGCATTTTCTACGGCCTCCCGATCAGCTTTTGTTTTGGAGCTTGAAGTTCTTATTGCAAAAAGAAATGAAACAACCGCTAACAAAACTATGGAGAAAACAGTAACAGAAACCAAAACTTCCACCATGGTAAATCCACCTTTATTAAACATAAAACGTGGAACATGTAACAAACGACAACGTTTTCTTGTTATATGTCTCATTTTTGACTTTTTATGAGTTTATCCACGCACTTAAAAATATATTCTAAATAAAAACTCATAATTTTTAAGTGCGGGATTCCGCAATTTAAATAACTTGACTTGTTTCTTTAAATTACCAATTCTGGTGAACTTATAAATCGCTTCATTTTTGCCAATTGGTGAAATATGTAACAACCTGATATGTTGTGCCTTTCCAAACAACATTTACGGTAACCTTTCTGGTATCGGGGTCATCATTTGCAGCATTATAAGTACTTTCAATCTCCTTGGTAGTAGGATTTCTGGAAACTTTGTCAAAAATAACCTTCCTAGTAAAAACACCTATTGTTTCAGTTCCTGCCTGCAAAGTCCATTTTGGAGGAGTACTGCTGTCTAAAACCAAATAATAAGGACTGCCGCTGCCAGTGTTGACACTGCCTAAGCCATTGGTACCCCAAGTTGTAGCCGTTGAATCCCTAAATGCTCTAACCGCTTCAATCTCTTCTTTTACTAAAGAATCAACTTGAGTCCTTTTTTGGATATCAAAAGAGGTATTAAGAGCTAAGGCTCCTATGCCCAATAAAGTAATAAAAACAACACTAATAAGAGCCACTGATACCAAAATCTCCAGAAAAACAAACCCCCTTTTTTGATTTAAGATTTTAGATTTCAGATTTAAGATTTTCATTTGTAACTACTATTGCGAGTTAAAATTTGAAACATAGATAGATGAATAGTCAGTAGTCAAACCATCGGCTGAATAATTTGCCAAATGACCAGAACTATCTCCGGAAATGGTAACTTTTAGGCTTTTATTATTATACCTTCTATCTCGGTGGATACTAAATTGGCTGGTTGGGTTATTGAGACTGTGAGTACGAATTTCCACTGTTTGATTGCTGCCCCCAACGTTAATGGTGCCTTTCCAGTTCAATTGACCAGCTGACAAATAGACGTTAATTGGAAAGCTTTGTGTTGTTTGGCCATTGTTAAAGTTTAGAGTTATGGTTTCTGTGGCGGTATTAATGTTTCGGCTATAATCAAAATGCAAATGCCTTGAATCTTTTACTCTTGCCGAGTCAGAAGGTGTTGAAGGGGCAGTAAAGCCAATCGTACCAGAAGCTGATATATAAACAGTGCTGACTTGGCTGGTATCCACTTTAGATCTTACAGAAACATTCCCCGATGGCAAAGCGCTGCCTGTTAATTTACTAAAAACAACTTCATTGCCTCCGCTTAGATTGATCGAATAAAATTCTGTTGAAGGCGGCAGGGAAAAAGCCTGGTCGTAAGATGTGTCCCTTGATGCATAGGTAGCTCCTTTGAATAAAATATACTTATGGGGAGAGACTGAGGTATTCAGGTAAACTCCAAATTGGCTGATATTCTCTGAAGATAGTGTCTTGTTTTGGGCAAGTCGCACAACATTGGCAAATTCCTGAAAGCCGCTATTCAAATCTGATTTGTTAACAACGGTAGAAAAATTGCTTATGACAACAGACAAAACAATACTCACAATTGCAATCACAACAGTCAATTCTATTATGGTAAACCCACTTTTAAAATTTTTAACCATTTTAAACTTTTAAATATTTGTTACTGGTTAATTGATTGTAACGAAGAATACATCGGCTGAATGATTGAAAGAGCAAATATGCCAACACCTACTCCCAACACAAGGATTAAAATCGGCTCTATTAGAATGGTTAACTTTTCAACTGCTATAATTGCCTCTTGTTCATAAAAATCGGCTAACTTTTTTAAAATGTCGGATGTCTTACCGGTTTCTTCGCCAACTTCCATCATTTCAATTACTCCAATGGGAAAAATATTCTGATAGGGCTTGAGGGCAGTAGACAATTTTCCCCCTTTTTTTATTTTCTCGTTAGCTTCAATCAAAGCTTCCTTAAAATAATGATTGCCAATTATTTTTGAGGAAATTTCCAAAGATCTGGTTAGAGGGACGCCCGATATAATAAGAGAACTTAAAGAGCGAATTAAAAGAGCCGAATTATTTTTTTTAATAATAGAAGAGATAACGGGCATTTTTAGGGTAAAAGTATCCATTGCCCGTTTTCCTTTTTTAGTTCTCAAAATTAAAAAGGCAACAAGGAATAATAAGAGTCCAACTAAAATAAACAAATACCAGTCCCTATACAATAAATCGCCCAGATAAAGTAAAACTCTTGTATAAAAGGGGATCTCAGCTGCCAAGGAGGCAAAAAACACTTTTAAACTGGGCAATACAAAAGTAACCATCACTATCCCAACCACAACCATAACCACTAAAATAATTACCGGATAAATCATGGCATTTTTTATTTTAGATTTTAATTCGTGCTCTTTTTGAAGCTGCAAAGACAAAATGCTAAAAACCTCGTCTAAAGTTCCCGATTCTTCTCCAACTTTGACCATATTGACAAAAAGTTCAGAAAAAATATCGGGATAGTTGGCCAAAGCAGCTGACAGACTCTCTCCTTTGTTGATTTTTTCTTTGATATTAGACAGGGCGCTTTTCATTTTTTTATTTCTGGCTTGAGATACTAAAACGTCAAAGCTCTTTACTAAAGAAAGTCCTGTGGCAAACATTACCCCTATATTTCTGGTCATCATTATCTTTTCGACGGAAGAAACTCCTAAAAAAGGTAGAGAAAGACTGAATTTTGGCTTTCCTTTGGTTTCTTGAGCCACCACTTTTACTAATACCATCCCTTCTCTTTTAAGATCTTGGGCCAATTGGCGTTCATCCTGGGCTGTTGAAGTCCCTGTTCTGGTTTCACCATCAAAAGATTTTGCTATGTAAGTGTAATTAGGCATGGTAATTTTAAATTTTTAATAATAAGGTGTCAAAATTTTTCTTTAAAAAGTTTTTGACGTATTTGATAATTTATCTATTTCAAATTGATTTCAAATTTTAAATTAATCAATTATTACGCGGAGAACTTCTTCTATTGAAGTTAATCCTTTAGCGGCTTTGACAAAACCGTCTTCAACCATTGTTCTCATCCCGTCTTTTTTTGCTTGAAAGGTAATTTCCTTAGTTGAAGCTTTTTTCATTATTAACTCTTTTATTTCTTCGTTTACCGGCAGAACCTCAAAAATTCCGATTCTCCCCTTGTAACCCGTTGCTGAATCTTTAGAGGGTTTGGGCCGGTATAATTCAACATCTTTTAAATCTGATTTTGGTTTTAAGACTTTTTCCTCTTTCAATATTTGTAAAATTCTGCTCAAGTCGCAGTATTTTGCCAAATTATCAAGTTCTTGAGGCTTTAGCTTATATTTCTCTTTGTCGCCATAAAACTTTCTTACCAGTCTTTGAGCTAAAATCACATTGAGAGTGGAAGCAATCAAGAAAGTTTCAACTTTCATATCAATAAGCCTGGGGATAGCACCTGCCGCTTCTGTGGTATGAAGAGTTGATAACACTAAGTGCCCGGTTAAAGCAGCATTAATGGCTAAGCCGGCCGTCTCATTATCCCTAATCTCCCCCACCATAATAATGTTGGGGTCTTGCCTGACCAAAGCTCTTAACCCAGAAGCAAAAGTCAAACCTATTCGGGGACTTACCTGGGTCTGGTTGACTCTTGGCATGCGGTATTCAATTGGATCTTCAACGGTTGATATATTGACATTGGGCGTATTTAGAATTTCCATCATTGAATATAAAGTTGTCGTTTTACCAGAACCAGTTGGACCAGTAATCAGTATCATGCCCGTTGGCCTTAACAAGCTGCTGGTCACTATTTTTAAGTCCCTGCCCATGAAACCCAACTCTTCTAAACTATGGGCTTTTACGTCTTCTTGCAGTAATCTCATTACTATTTTTTCGCCGTTAAAAACCGGCAAAATGGAAACTCTGACAGAATATTTGTAATCTTCGGTCTCAATTTTAAACCTGCCATCTTGAGGCAATCTGTGTTCGTCAAGCTTTAGGTTAGCCAAAACTTTTATTCTGGCAACAATGCCCAAAGAGTTTACTATGGGAAAAGTTATGACATCTCTTAGTATGCCGTCTATCCTAAACCGGACTACCACTTCTTTCTCTAAGGGTTCAATATGCACATCAGATGCCCCCTGTAAAATAGCGTGTCTTAGCACAGTATCAACAAGTTTTATAATGGGAACTTCCTCAGCCGCCTTCATTAATTCTTCTTCTTTTTCAACAACCTCATCTTTCTTCTCAATGTGGCTGATTATTTTTGAGCCTGATTTTAAAATGCTTTCCAGTTCTATGTCTAAAGTTTTTTGGTATTGATACAGGGCATTTTTTATGCCTTCGGGAGTGGTAAGTCGGGGTAGAATTTTAAGCAAAGGGGCTGTTTTTTTTATAAACTCAATGGTAATT
>CAYIDV010000003.1:20593-28737 GCA_964362315.1 uncultured Candidatus Saccharibacteria bacterium | reverse complement strand
AGATGAAATAGCCAGAGCTACAACGGAAGAAAAGTAAGCGAGCCGCAGCGAGCTTACCCGCCTAAATTTTTGCCCTCAAGTTAAACATACTTTCATCAACAAAAAAATAAAGGCAAAAACTTAGGCGGGTCATGAAATTACTCGCTCTGCTCATAATTTCATGAAGTCGATTTTATTAGCCGAAGACGATCCATTTACCATGGATGTATACCTGAATCGGCTAAAGAAAGAAGGCTATAGGGTTGATATTGCCAAAGATGGCCAAATGGCTTTAGAAAAGATAAAAAATAATTATCCAGATTTGTTGATTTTGGACATTAAATTGCCAAAAATTGACGGTTGTCAGCTTTTAAGAATGATAAGGCAGGATTCCAAAACGAAAAATTTAAAAGTTATAGTTGTTTCAAATCTTGACCAGAAAGATTTTCCTGAAGATATTTCTGATTTGGGAGTAATTAAATATTTTTTAAAAATAGAAAACACCCCAGAAGAGATATTAGACACCGTAAAAGAAATATTAAAATAGGTATTAGGTGTTGGATGTTAGATATTAGTCATCAACGACAACGGACTAACACCCAAAACCTAACACCCAAAACCTAATAATGGATTACTCACAAAATTTAAATAAAATTTTAGATATAGCCATTAAAGAGGATGCTTCTGATTTGATTATTTCAGCCAACCATCCTCCGGTGATAAGAGTTACAGGGAAATTGATAACCTTGGTCAAAGAAAAGAAAATTAGCCCCGCAGATTCTAAGGGCTTGGCCTTTGCCTTGCTGGACGAGTCAAAGAAAAATAAATTATTGCAAGAAAAAGAAGTTGATTTTTCTTATGATTATGAAAGTAAAGAAAGATTCAGGGTTAATGCTTTTTTCCAGAGAGGCAACGTTAGTTTAGCCCTGCGTCTTATTTCCTCAAAAATCAGAACTATTGAGGAGTTAAATCTCCCGCCAGTTTTGCACGAGTTTACCAAAAAAAACCAAGGATTGTTGTTAGTGACTGGCGCCTCGGGACAGGGCAAATCCACTACTCTGGCCGCCCTTATAGATGAAATAAATCATACCAGGGCTTTTCACATAATTACAATTGAAGACCCAATAGAGTACGTTTATAAAAATGACAAAGCTGTTGTTGAACAAAGGGAGGTTTCCCTTGATACTAACAGCTTTGCCAATGCTTTAAGAGCTAGTTTTAGGCAGAATCCAGACGTGATTATGGTGGGAGAAATGAGAGATTTGGAAACAATTTCCACTACCATAACTGCGGCTGAAACAGGTCACTTGGTTTTTGCCACACTGCACACCAGTTCAGCCCCTCAAGCAATTCACAGGATTATTGACGTCTTTCCTTCTGAACAACAGAATCAAATCAGGTTCCAGTTAGCCAGCTCCCTTTTGGGTGTAGTTGCCAAGCGTCTAATCCCTAGAACAAGCGGCGGTTTCGTCCCTGCTTGTGAGGTTATGATATGCAATACAGCAGTAGCCAATTTGATAAGAGAAAATAAAATACACGAGATACCAGCTGTAATTGAGACTTCTCTAAAAGAGGGGATGATTTCTTTAAACAGGTCGTTGTCTGACCTGGTAAAGAAAAAAGAAATATCTTTGGAAGATTCTGTTAATTACTCTTTGAATCCGTTGGAACTGAAGAATCTACTAAGGTAAAAGGCGTTATGAAATACACATACAAAGCCAGGACCAAAGAAGGTAAAATGGAAACAGGGGTGGTTGAGGCCTATTCTAAAGAAGCTGCCGCAGCGCTTTTGCAAAAATATAATGTTTTTGTAACTTCTTTGGATGAACAGAAGATCAAAGAATCTTTCTTTAAAAGTATAGAATTTAGCAAGAAAGTTTCCAAAAAAGAATTGGCAATATTTTTTAGGCAGTTGTCAATTATGTTAGAGTCCAGAGTGCCGGTGGTGCAAAGCCTTACCAGTTTGGTTGATCAGACGCATAAAGCCAGTTTTAAAGAAGCGATTTTAAAAATTTCCAGTTTAGTGGAAGAAGGACTTCCACTTTCGGAAGCTTTTGCCACCTACCCCAAAATTTTTAGCAATTTTTATATAAATTTAATCAAATCTGGTGAAGCCTCCGGTAAAATTTCTGGAGCCCTTTATTATGTTTCAGAACACTTGGAAAGAGAGGCCGATACAATGGCCCAGGTTAGACAAGCCATGATTTATCCCATTTTTGTCATATCTTTTCTTTTTGTTGTAGTAGCCATAATTATTGTCTTTCTTATTCCTAGAATTGCAGACCTTGTTAAAGAAACTGGCACTGAGCCGCCTTTTTTTACAATGTTAATGTTAAATTTTTATAAATTTTTGGCAAATTATTGGTGGATTTTAATTATTATATTATTGTTATTGATAGCTTTTGTAATTTATTACTTAAATACCAAAGAAGGTAAAAAAAACTATGAGAAAGTATCTTTGAAAATTCCCCTTATTAATGAGTTTCTAAAAAAAGTATTTCTGGTGAGATTTTGCAGCAATATCTCCACTTTGCTTATTGCTGGCGTATCAATAAATAAGGCTTTAAAAATTACAGAAGGTACAGTTAGTAATATTGTATATAGAGAAATTGTTTTTGAAATTGGACAAAAAGTATCAGAAGGAGAAAAAGTAAGCCAGGTTTTAGCAAGGCATCAAGATTATTTTCCGCTTTTTGTGGTGCAAATGGTTAAAGTTGGAGAGGAGACAGGTAAATTGGATAAAGTATTAATGGAAGTGGTAAATTTTTATCAGAAAGAAATTAAAAGAACCATAGATTTGTTTGCAGCACTCTTGGAACCGGTTATTATAATACTTTTAGGTGTTATGGTCACAGTATTGGCTATTTCTGTTCTTTCTTTACTTTACGGTGTGATTGGAACAATTTGAGCGAGCGCCAGCGAGCTCACCCGCGGACGGGAATTTTCGCTTCGCGAATAATTCTCACGTCCAGAGACCTAATTTTTCCATTATTTAAATAATTACCACCCCGCACCAATTTCAACGATGTCTTTGGTATAAATTACATATAAAAGCGAAAAGGGCTTGACCTGTAAATGTTGGTACGTTCTAAAAGATATTGGTAAAATTAGTGCGGGGCTCCGTTCGCTGCACTCACTCCGACTTATCCACAGCCTTGCTATTGTATACAATTTTGAAAATTATATAATAAAAAAAGGTCGATTCGCTTCGCTCAAGATTCGGCAAGCGGGTAATTCAAATAAACATTAATGTTCAAAAACAAAATGAATAGATCAAAAGGTTTTACAATTATTGAATTATTGGTGGTGGTTGCCATTATTGCTGTTTTAGCGGCAATTGTTTTGATAAACGTTACCAGCTATATTGCCAAAGGTAAGGATGCGGCAATCAAAGGAAATTTAGCAACTATTTTAATTAACGGAGCTGTATTTTATGATGCGGCAAGTCCTAGCACCTATGTAGGGTTTATTACTGGAGGAGGTTGTGCTGCTGGTAATAACACTTTCAAAGCTCCGAGAGATGCGGCTGCTGCTGCAGGCGGTACAGTTTCCTGTCCTGACTCTACGGTTTCGGCTTTTTGCGTGAGAAGTATTCTTAACGGTGGCGGTTCTTATTGTGTAGATAGCACGGGATTTAAGGGGACTCCAGCCGCTGCCACGGATTGTGCTACTACTGACTTAACTTGTTTGTAAATAATAACACCTTAGTGATGAAAGAATAAAGTAATAAAATAAATTGAATAAAAAATGGCGTTAATTTCTATAACGCCATTTTTTTGTAAATAGTAGTATAATAAAACAATTTACGTATGAATTTATTTAATTCATACTATTTTTCATCCTAGAGAAAAAGATGTAAGAAAAGTATTGCAAGGTCAGACCTTGCAATAACTCTTGTAACTTTATGTATAATTATAATTTCTCTATTTTTGTATTTTTATTAGGTTTGATTGTCGGAAGTTTTTTAAATTATATTATTTATAGGATTAGCCTGCCAAATTTTTCTTTTTGGAAAAATTTGGCAAAGTTAGACAGATCTTATTGTCCCCATTGTAAACATCAATTAACTTGGTACGATTTGATTCCTATTTTCAGTTACCTTTTTTTAAAAGGAAAATGCCGTTATTGTAACAAAAAAATATCAATTCAATACCCTTTGGTAGAAATATCAACAGGGTTAATATTCTTGCTAATTTTTAATCAAATTTATCTAATTTCAGATTGGAAAGATTTCATCCACTTATGTTTCATGTTTTATGTTTCATGTTCTATGATAGTGATTTTTGTTTACGACTTTAAAAATTATATAATTCCAGACAAAATTTTATTTCCAGCCATAGTAATAACTTTTTTATATCAGTTAATCCTAAATCCTAAATCCTATATTCTAAATTCTTTATTAGCAGCATTTATTGTTTCGGGTTTTTTCCTTATTATATATTTAATATCAAAAGGCCAATGGATGGGTTTTGGTGATGTTAAGTTAGTTGTTCTTTTGGGCCTTATTTTAGGTTTGCCCAATATCTTTTTGGGCTTATTTTTAGCTTTCTTGTTTGGTGCTATAATAGGAGGAGGGTTGATACTTTTTAAGAAAAAGAAATTAAAAAGCCAAATACCATTTGCCCCTTTTTTAATTACAGGAACATTTGCAGCTATGTTTTTGGGTAATAACATAATTAGTTGGTATTTGAGCCTATTTGCTTTTTAAAAATGAGAAAATTACCCAGCACCACTTTTAAATTATAATCTTTAAGACTTTTTGCCATGTTTAAATTTATTAAAAAACATAAAATAAAATTACGATTATTCATTAAAAGTGGTGCTGGGTTTACCACCACCGAGTTATTAGTAGTAATCGCTATTATCATTTTTCTTCTGATAGTAGTGGTTTCAAATTTTGCCCAAATTAGACTTCAGTTTTCTCTGTCAAGAGTAGTTTATAAATTTGACCAGGACTTAAGAAAGGCTCAAAACCTGGCCCTGTCAGCTTCAGAGTATCAAGGCACTGAGGTGGTAGCTGGATACGGAGTAAAAATTGATTTAAATAATTTGGGCAGGAAAAAGTATAATATCTATGCTGATAAAATAACCAATCTGGCTAATTGTAATAGCAACAAGACCAATTGCTCCGGAGTTAATAGTTGTAGTGGCAATGAAGAGAACGATACTTTAGATTATTTGGTTGATACGATTGATTTTAGCCAGACTGAGCCGGGAATAATTATTAAAGAAATTATATTTCTTTATGGTGGCGGTGGTATTGTGGCAGGAGTGACCAATGCCAGTATTAATTTTAATTCCTGCGATCTTTTGCTGAGAACAACAATTACAAGTTCCGAGGCTGGGCCTCCTAACTCTGCTGAAATTGTTTTTGCATTAGAATCTGACTTAACCAACACCAGAACTGTTTTGGTAAATAAGGCAGGTTTAATAAAAGTTAAGTAATTTTATGTTGTATGTATATGTTTTAAAAAGTGAATTTATGAAAGAAATTTATATAGGATCAACGAATGATTTGAGAAGAAGGTTGCGAGAGCACAATAGTAAATTAGAAATTTCCACAAAAAGATATGCTCCTTGGAGTGTTTATTATTATGAAGCTTATTTAACAGAAAAATTAGCTAGAATTAGAGAAAAAAGATTAAAAAATAATGGTAATGCAATAAGAGAATTAAAAAAAAGAATAGGATTATTATACAATAAAAAGGGATTCACCCAGCGCCACTTTTAAATTATAATCTTTAAGACTTTTTGCCATGTTTAAATTTATTAAAAAACATAAAATAAAATTACGATTATTCATTAAAAGTGGTGCTGGGTTTACTATAGTAGAACTAATAGTAACTATTGTTATTTTATCTTTTGGTGTTATTGGAATTTACGGATTTTTTCATCCAGCTATTAGCCTGACTTCTAATTTTACTATGCATTCTACTGCTGATTATTTAGCTCAAGAAGGTTTGGAAATAGTCAAGAACATTAGAGATAATAATATCCTTCAGAACTTAAATTGGTCTCAAGGACTTTCAAGTTGTACTACGGGATGTCAGTTAGATTATAAAACAGGAACCCTTGTTGAAACCCTGGTAAATAGATTACAAACATACACCGGTAATCCATTAAACAAAAATATAGACGGTTTTTATAGTTACGATACGGGAACTGCCACAAAATTTAAAAGAAAAATCACTATAACCAGACCATTTACTTTAAACCAAAATATCTTAAAGGTTGATGTTTTGGTTATGTGGGATTATAACGGAAAACCATTCAGTTATAATACTTTAGGATACATATATAACTTATTTTAATTTCGTCTTTAACTTTAATGTATAGTAATAAAGGAGTCACAATAGTAGAGTTATTAGTTGTTTTATCTATATTTGTTTTTGTTATAGTTACTGCAGTTAGTATTTTTGTATCTACAACACAACAACAAAAGAGTATATTAAAAGAGCAAGAACTTTTAAATCAGGTGAGTTATGTTATAGAATATATGTCAAGGAGAATTAGAATGACGTTAACTGACGCAAATGGTGTTTGTCCGGGTTTTGGATACGACTATTTATTAACAAATTATGATTCTGTATCAGGATTTTATCAGGGTATAAAATTTATTTCAGATGATAACAATTGTTACGAGTTTTTTCTTGACACTGATGGAATTTTTAAAATGCGTTTTCAAAACAACCTTTATAGTCTTTTATCACCAAGCCAATTTGACAATTTTACAATAAAATATGTTAGATTTATTATTAACGGCGACAAAATCATAGGTAGTAATTCTGCCAGCAATCCTCTTGGACCAAGAATAACCACATCCTTAGATTTCTTAATCAGTCAAAAGGAGAAAGTATTTCAGACAACTGTTTCCAGAAGAAATTTAATGAGACTTTTTCAATGAAAAAACAAAAAGGCGTATCTCTTATAATTACTTTTTTAATTATGACAGTAATGTTTGCCGTGGTTTTAGGATTAATCACTTCTTTATTTAGCCAAATCAAAATTGTAAATAATGCGGGAAATTCAGTGTCTTCGTTTTACTCGGCCGACAGCGGCGTGGAAAAGACACTTTATCTTGACAGGTCTTCGCCCCAAAGCGGTCAGCCAGGCATTGCCGCCGGGTTTTGCGGCATTTGCCAAACTTGTCAAAATACCACAAACGATTGCTCAAATTGTACTCTTGTTGAGCTTAGTATAGGAGGCTGTAATCCTTTCCAATGCAATAATTGTAGACTTACCTATAGTTCAGTTTTTGACGGCAGGAGGTTTGACGTAGACGCAACGGTCACTCAGCAGCTTACAAATACAGTGCTGATAATTAACTCCAGAGGGCTTTATTTGGACGCAACAAGAACCAGTTGGTTTAACTCATCTCCACTTCAGCCTGGGTTTTAAAACTATTATATTATTAATTGAAGCAAGATTACTGTTTTTTAAATATGCCCAAAAATATAAAAGAAGTTAAGCAAAGGATAGATAAGTTAAAAAAACTTGTCAATTACCATCGTTATCTTTACCATGTTTTAGACAAGCAGGAAATTTCCGATGCCGCTTTGGATTCCTTAAAAAAAGAGCTTTTTGATTTAGAGCAACTTTATCCTGATTTAATAACACCAGATTCACCGACCCAGAGAGTGGGAGGCCAACCATTAAAAGAATTCAAAAAAACAAGGCATTCGGAAAGAATGCTTTCTTTTAACGATGCCTTTTCAAAAGAAGATATTAAAGATTGGCTGGAAAGAATTTCAAAATTACTTACTGCAGAGGAAAAAAATCAAATAGATTTTTACTGCGAGTTAAAAATAGACGGTTTGGCAGTGGAACTTGTCTATGAAAATGGGGCTTTAAAAACTGGTTCAACTCGGGGTGACGGAATAATAGGTGAAGATGTTACCCAGAACTTAAAAACGATTGAAGCCATACCGTTAAAATTAGAAATTAGAAATTTGAAATTAGAAATTCTCGAACAACTTGTAGTTCGCGGGGAGGTTTTTATTTCAAAGAAAGAATTTGAAAATATAAATAAAATCCAAAAAGAAAAAAAGTTACCTTTGTATGCCAATCCAAGGAATATAGCGGCCGGCTCCGTGCGCCAGCTTGACCCCAAAATTACGGCTTTGCGCAAGTTGGATTCTTTTGCCTATGACATTGTTACTGACTTG
>CAYIDV010000003.1:0-20493 GCA_964362315.1 uncultured Candidatus Saccharibacteria bacterium | reverse complement strand
ACTGGAGTATGAGATTGACGGAGTGGTCGTTATTATCAATAACAATAAAATTTTTGAGAAGTTAGGAGTAGTAGGCAAAACACCAAGAGGAGCTGTTGCTTTTAAATTTCAACAAAACCAGGCAACAACCAAAGTTTTGGATGTAAAGGTTCAAGTTGGCAGAACCGGAGCCATGACTCCGGTTGCTATTTTAAAGCCAGTTCAAATTTCAGGCATTACAATAACTCGTGCCACCTTGCATAACGAAGATGAAATAAAAAGGTTGGGCTTAAAGATTGGCGATACGGTTATTGTTGGTCGGGCTGGCGACGTTATTCCAGATATTATAAAAGTTTTACCGGAATTAAGAAACGGGTCGGAGAAAAGTTTTGTAATGCCCAAAGCATGTCCCAGCTGCAAAACAAAACTTGAAAAATCACAAAAAGATGCTTTGTGGCGATGTCCAAATTCAAAGTGTTTTGCCAGAAAGAGAAGATCTTTTTACCATTTTGTTTCCAGGTCTGCTTTTAATATAGAAGGCTTGGGCCCTAAGATTATTGACCGGCTTTTAGATGAGGGATTGGTCCAGGACCCAAGTGATTTATTTGATTTAAAAGAGGGAGATATCAAAAACTTAGAAAGGTTTGGTGAAAAATCAGCAGAAAACTTAATTGAATCAATTTCCGAAAAAAAAGAAATTACCCTTCCGAGATTTATTTACGCTTTAGGAGTCAGAAACGTGGGTGAGGAAACGGCAGTTGATTTGGCAAACCACTTTAGTTCCCTTACTAAATTACAACACACAACATTAGAACAATTACAATCTATTTTAAATATTGGACCAGTAGTTGCACAATCAATTTATGAATGGTTTAATGAAAAGGAAAACATAAAGTTTTTAGAAAAACTTTTAAAAACTGGAGTGAAAATAAAAAGCGACAAGAGAAAAGAAGTAAGCAACAAGTTGGCGGGTAAGACATTTGTTTTTACCGGTACCTTAAGTTCAATTGAAAGGAATTTGGCAAAGGAAAAAGTCAGGAAATTAGGGGGTCAAACTACAGAGTCAGTCTCAGGAAAATTTGATTTTTTGGTGGTGGGTTCAGAACCTGGCTCTAAACTTCAAAAAGCCCAAAAATTGGGCATAAAAATTATTAAGGAAAAAGAATTTTTAGAGTTAATAAAATGAAAATTATAGAAAAGGTAATTACTATAAATGAACTGAAAGAAATGTCAGAAAGGATGTTTGGCAACTTAGTAAAAGCAATGGTAGATGTCAGAAATAAAATCATGGCTGTTGACGGCGAACTGCATGCCGATCTTCTTGAGTTTTTAATCTTGGAGCGAAAATCAGATCCAAAGGATATATGGGGCATTAACATCTATCCAGATAAAATTGAAGATGATTTTATTGAATTTGATTCTGTTATGAACCTAAAACCTAGTCTTGGTAATAGAACTCGTGGAGTTGAAAGCCAAAAGTTAAGGGAGGAAATTATCAGCGTGGTAAATAAATTAGTTAAAAGATAACAATGTTACATAAAAATCTTACAAAAGAACGATGGCAAAAGCTCTCTTTCATTGAACAAATGGCAAACGTTGGCGCTGAAGTAGGAAGGGCTATAAACTGCAGGGGTAAAGATTTAGATAAAAGCCAGAAAGCCTTTGAAAGAGCAATAGAATTGCTTGATTTAACCATTCAAGACCAAAGGAATCACAACAGCAGATTAATAGAAATTTGCCGAGTCAAGGAAGAATTGGTAGATTACTTCATTTCCGGTGACAAAAATTATAGTTCGACAGATAAAAAATGGAATGATTATTTTTATTCATTTAACTACGCTTTAGCATTAAGAGCTGGCAGTTAAAGAAAAAGAATAAGATATTAAATAGATATTAAATTAACGAAAAGTGATTTTTTAGAGTCCATAGCCTCATTTAAGCGGCCGCTTAAAAAGTGATATAGTTAAAAAATGAAACTTCCAATTACAGACCAATTTCTTTGGGATATATTTAATGCAATGAGCCAAACAGAAGATAAGTTGCGATTTTTAATTCATCCGCCACGAACATGGAAAGATGTTTTTTGGGATACTGATAGCCCCATTTACAGAAAGTACTATAAAATTCTTAATTCTCAAAGGTTCTCTCAACTCATATACCATCTGAAGAAAAATAATTTTATTAAAATAAAAAATATAAAGAGTAATCAAGCAATTATAATAACAAAAAAGGGTCTTAGTAAAGTAATCCGGACTCAATTTAAATCAGAAAATAATGCTAAGGAAAAACGTAAAGATGGTAAATGGATTATGCTCATGTTTGATGTTCCTGAAAGATATAAGAAATCTAGAGAATTATTAAGAAGAATTTTAAGTAGTTTAGGATTTAAAATGTTTCAACAAAGCGTTTGGGTTACACCCTATGATGTTTCAGAGAAGACTGAAAAATTACTGCAAATATACTCTTTAGATGAATTCGTAAAAATATTTTTAATAGAAGAAATCAAGTGATATATATCACTTTTTGAGCGGCCGCTTAAAAGTTGATATGGAATAAGAATGAAAGTTAATTTGAACCATTTTAAAAAATTGGACTGGATTTTAATACTCTCTGTGGTATTGATTACTGCCTTTGGACTGGCAGGGATTTATAGCACCTCTTTAGCTAAAGATGATTTTTTTAATTTTGAAAAACAGATTATTTTTTTTGTAGTGGGTTTTGCGTCAATGTTAGCCATTAGCCTTTTTGATTATAGAATCTTAAAGAATAACTCTTATCTGATTTTAATACTTTATTTTATTTGCTTAGCGCTGCTGGCTGGAACCTTTTTTCTAAGTCCTACTATACGGGGCACAAGTCGTTGGTACAAAGTAGGGCCTTTATCGTTTGACCCCATTGAGCCAGCAAAAATTATATTGATTATCATTTTGGCAAAATATTTTTCCATGAGACATGTAGAGATGTATAAATTAAGGCATATTTTAGTCTCTGGCCTTTACCTTTTTTTAATGGCACTGCTGGTTTTTTTAAGGCCGAACTTGGGAGGAGTTATAATTTTGACTTTGGTTTGGATAGGAATTCTTTTGGTTTCGGGGATTAAATTGAAACATTTTTTAATCCTTGCTCTTTGCTTTTTATTGGCGGTCGGCGTTGCCTGGCAATTTTTTCTTAAAGATTATCAAAAAGACAGAATTATTGATTTTCTTTTTCCCTACGATGTCCTGGGGGGGTCATGGAGCCAAGTCCAGACTAAGATTGCTATTGGTTCGGGTCAGATTTTAGGACAGGGATTAGGACGCGGCTCGCAAGTGCAGTACGGCTTTTTGCCAGAGCCCCATACAGATTTTATTTTTTCGGTTATATCTGAAGAATTTGGGATATTGGGAATTTCTCTATTTTTTATTTTGTACTTATTGTTGATTTGGAGAGTTTTGAAAATAGCCATTGAATCCCAATCAAACTTTCCTCGGCTCTTTAGCGTTGGCTTTACCATTGTTTTAATAACCCAATTTACCATCAACATCGGCATGAATTTATCTATATTACCGGTAGTGGGGATTTATCTGCCTTTTGTCAGCTATGGCGGCTCAGGCCTAATAGCCAATTACATCTCCCTGGGTATATTACAAAGTATTAAAGCGAGAAAAGGCGCCAACTATTGACCCCGTTAGAAGTTCACCCAAGAACATCTTATTACGGAGTCTTTAAGGCGAAGCCGCCTGCGGCTATTATCTGCTGTATTACCACATTATAGGTTAAAACTTCTAACGGGGTTGACAAAATTTTACAAAGGAATATAATGAGAATATATTTGAGATTATTTAAAAACTCTGAGTCTTAAGAGAGTTTTTAAATGGTCTCATTAAAAGAGTGGCTATGTTACTCTAGTTAAAATTTAAAGCCCTTGCCTTTGTTATTTTTAGTTGTCTAAATATTTTTTTGTCTGAGAGAAATAGGCAGGGCTATACCCTAAACTATGTTAGGGTTTTTTATGTTTTTGTTAGGTGTTAGGTTTTAGGTATTAGTCTTTTTATTATCTAAAATCCAAGATCAGATAAAAAACAGCTAATAAATGACTGACCAGGTACAAACAATAAAGGATTTCTCAAAATCTCATATTTCTTTCGTGACCCCTTATCTTTTAGAGACGCAGAGAGAAACATGGGAAGATTTTACCAATGTCAGATTAAAAGAGCTTTTTTCTGAAATCTCACCTATTTTAGATTACACCGGCAAAGAGTTTGAACTTTGGTTTTTAGATTATAAATTCGGCAAACCCAATTACAAAAACGGCATTGAAGCAAAAAGAAACAACGATTCTTTGGAAGTTTCTTTGAGGTGTAAAATAAAATTAGTAAACAAAAAAACAAAAGAAGTAAAAGAACAAGAAGTTTTTTTGGCTGATTTTCCTTTGATGACCGAGAGAGGCACTTTTGTGGTCAATGGAGTGGAAAGGGTGGTAGTATCTCAACTTATTCGTTCTCCAGGAGCCTTTTTTACTACGAGGTCTTGGAGGGGAAGAAATTATTTTGGAGCTAAAATTATTCCCAATAGAGGCGCTTGGCTGGAGTTTGAGACAGAGGAATCTGGCTTTATTGGCGTTAAAATCAACAGAAAGAGAAAGGTGCCAGCTACCACCTTACTTATGGCTTTAGGCCTAGAAAGTGTGGAAAAAGTGGAAAAAGAATTTAAAGAGGTTGATAAGGGAGAAGTAAAATACATTAAGGAAACCTTAAAAAGAGATACCTCTAAAGACCAAAAGGAAGCTTTAGTAGAAATTTACAGACGTTTGAGACCCGGAGAACTGGTAACACCAGATACCGCCCAGGATTTAATTTTTAATATGTTTTTTAATTTTGACAGGTATGACTTGTCAAAAGTGGGCAGGTGGAAAACTTGGCAAAGACTCAGTAATTTAACCACAGGGTTAAAAGACAAAGATAAATCTGCTCGTGTAGGCGGGGATATTAAAAAAGAAGACAGAATTTTAAAAATAGAAGACTTGGTTGAGGTGGTAAAAGAGATTATCAGGTTAAATAATAATCCTGGTGCCAAGCCTGACCAGGTTGACCATTTAGGTAATAGGAGAGTCAGAACATTATCTGAGCTTTTACAAAATCGCTTGAGGGTTGGTTTTATGAGAATGGAAAGGATTATCAAAGACAAAATGTCAACTTTGGATCCTTTAAGCATTACTCCCGTGCAACTAATTAACCCAAGGCCCTTGATGGCAGTGGTAAAAGAGTTTTTTACATCGTCTCAATTTTCCCAATTCATGGATAATGAAAATCCCTTAGCTGAAATGGAACACAAAAGAAGGTTGACTACTACAGGTCCTGGAGGTTTGACTAGAGAAAGAGCTGGTTTTGAGGTAAGAGATGTGCAGCCGTCACACTACGGTAGAATCTGCCCCATTGAAACCCCAGAAGGCCCAAACGTGGGATTAGTTGGTCATTTGGCTTCTTTTGCCAGAATCAATCCTTATGGGTTTATTGAAGTACCTTATTTTAAAGTTAAAAGTGGCAGAGTGACCGATAAAGTGCATTACCTTTCGGCCCAAGAAGAAGAAAAATACGTAATTGTTCCAGCCGATGTGCCCTTGGACAAAAATAGCAGAATTTTACCTGAGATACCTCCTGACAGAGTTGAAGCCAGGGTTAAAGGCGAGCCTGACGAGGTTGAAATTTCTAAGGTTGATTTTGTGGATGTTTCTCCCAATCAATTTATTTCAGTGGCTGCATCTTTGATTCCCTTTTTGCAAAACGACGATGCCTCAAGAGCCCTAATGGGTTCTAACATGCAACGTCAGGCCGTTCCTTTAATAAGAGCCGAGGCGCCTTTGGTGGGCACTGGAGTGGAAACTAACGTTGCCCGTGATTCTGGACAGGTTATTTTGGCCCGCGCTAAAGGAGTTATTAAAGAAGTGGATGCCTCCCATATTAAAGTTTTGTACGATATTAATGGAAAAAACACAGAGGAAAAATATGAGCTCTCTACCTTTGTTAGAACTAACCAATATTCCTGCTTTCACCAAAAACCAATAGTCAAGAAAGGCGATAAAGTGAAAAAAGGGGATGTGCTGGTAGATGGAGCGGCAATTGAACAAGGCCGATTGGCTTTGGGAAGAAATGTCTTAATTTGTTTCTTACCCTTGAGGGGAGGAGGATTTGAAGACTCACTGGTTATTTCAGAAAAATTGGTAAAAGACTTTGAATTTAGCTCTATTCATATTGAAGATTTTATCTGTGATGTCAGGGAAACAAAGTTGGGTCCTGAGATTACTACCTCAGATATTCCTAATGTTGGAGAGGAAAAACTAAAAGATTTGGATGAAGAAGGGATTGTCAGGGCGGGGGCTGAGGTAGGGCCTAACGATATTTTGGTAGGTAAAATTTCTCCAAAGGGAGAAGCCGAATTGACCCCAGAAGAGAGATTATTAAGGGCTATTTTTGGCGAAAAGGCAAAAGATGTCAAAGATACCTCTTTAAGGATGGAGCATGGCAAGAAAGGAAAAGTTATCAATGTTAAGATTTTCTCAAGAGAATTGGGTCATAAGTTAGAGCCCGGAGTGATAAAAAAAATCCAAGTGGAAGTTGCCGAGATTAGACATGTGAAAGTTGGAGACAAGATAGTTGGTCGCCACGGCAACAAAGGAGTAGTTTCTAAAATTTTGCCGGAAGCAGAAATGCCTTTTTTGGCCGATGGCACCTCTGTTAATTTAGTAATGTCTCCTCTGTCAGTGCCGTCAAGAATGAATATTGGACAGGTATTGGAAACGCATCTTGGCTGGGCAGCCAAAAAGTTAAACTATATTGCAATTACCCCACCATTATTGGGTGCAGATAAAGAAGATATTAAAAAAGAATTAAACCAAGCCAATCTGCCTTTGTCTGGACAGGTGACTTTGTATGATGGCAGGACCGGTTTGCCATTTCCTAAACCAGTTACCGTTGGAATAATGTATATGATGAAATTGATTCATATGGTTGATGATAAAGTTCACGCCAGATCAATTGGACCATACTCTTTAATTACCCAGCAGCCCTTGGGAGGCAAGGCCCAATTTGGCGGACAGAGATTTGGAGAGATGGAAGTCTGGGCTTTGGAAGGTTATGGCTCAGCTTACACTTTGCAGGAAATGCTGACAATTAAATCAGATGATGTAGTTGGCAGGGCCACTACTTACGAGTCAATTTTGAAAGGGGAACCCATAAAAAATCCCAATATTCCCGCTTCATTTAATTTATTGGTGGCAGAATTGAAATCACTTGGCATGGCAGTGGAGGTGAAAGAAAAACCCAGGGACGAGAAGAAGTTAGAATCTAGAAGTTAGAATTTAGAATCATCAGAAATTTTCTTTCAGAAAATTTCTGATACATACTTATTTAAAATTTAAAATTCGATGCGAGTTTTAGACTTAGAATCAATAAGGATAAAAGTTGCTTCTCCAGAAGAAATTTTATCTTGGTCTCATGGCGAAGTCACAGGCCCTGAAACCATCAATTACAGGACTCAAAAGCCCGAAAAGGACGGTCTTTTTGATGAGCGGATTTTTGGGCCAGAGAAAGATTATGAATGTGCCTGCGGAAAATACAAGAGAATAAGGTACAAAGGAGTGGTTTGCGATCGCTGTGGCGTTGAAGTGACTAAATCTCAGGTCAGAAGGGAGAGAATGGCTCACATTAAGTTAGCCACGCCGGTTTCGCATATTTGGTTTTTGAGGGGGGTGCCGTCCAGGATGGGTTTGGTTTTGAATAAATCCAGCCAGCAATTGGAAAAGGTAATTTATTTTTCTTCTTATATTATTACTAAAGTTGATAATGAAGTAAGGTCCAAAATTTTAGAGCAAGTGGAGCAAGAGTATAAACAGAAAGCAAAAAAAGAAAAAACAGAGGCAAAGAAACAAGAACTCAAACAACTGAAAGAAAAAGTCAAAGAAGAAATTTTGGAAATAAAACCTTTGAGAATTTTGTCTGAAGTTGTTTATCACGATTTGTCTCTAAAATACGGAGAAATGTTTGAAGTGGGCACTGGAGCTGAAGTCATAAAAGAGCTGTTTTCCAAAATTGATTTGACGGCCGTAGTTGATGAATTAACAAAGGAGGCAAAAGATGCTCCCCCGGCAGTCAAAAAGAAAGTTTTAAGGAGATTGAAACTTTTCCAAGGAATGTTGAAGGCTAAAATAAGGCCGGAATGGATGTTTTTTGATGTATTACCAGTCTTGCCTCCTGATTTGAGGCCAATGGTTCAATTAGACGGCGGCAGGTACGCCTCTTCAGACCTTAATGATTTATACAGACGGGTGATAAATAGGAATAACCGGTTAAAATATTTACAGGAAATTTCTGCCCCAGCGGTAATTGTCAGAAACGAAAAAAGAATGCTGCAAGAGGCAGTAGATGCTTTAATTGACAATGAAATGCGAAAGGGCGTAACAACTACTGCTACTACCGGAGGCAAACGTTTGTTGAAAAGTTTGGCAGCCATGCTGGCTGGCAAACAGGGAAGGTTCCGCCAAAATCTTTTGGGCAAAAGAGTGGATTATTCTGGCAGGTCAGTTATTGCTGTCGGCCCTGAATTGCATTTTTCCCAGTGCGGTTTGCCTAAAGCCATGGCCTTAGAAATATTTAAGCCATTCGTTATAAAAAGAATTTTAGACAAAGAGCTGGCTTATAATATAAGAGGAGCAGCCAGATTGATTGATGATAAAGTCCCGGAGGTTTGGGCTATTTTGGAAGAAATCGTCAAAGACAAATTAGTCTTGCTTAACCGAGCTCCCACTCTCCACAGACTAGGAATTCAGGCCTTCCACCCAGTGTTAACAGAGGGAGAAACTATAAAACTGCATCCGCTTGCTTGTGAAGCTTTTAATGCCGATTTTGACGGAGATCAAATGGCTGTTTACTTGCCTTTGTCACAGGAAGCCCAAAGAGAAGCCAGAGAGATTATGCTTTCTTCAATTAATCTTTTAAAACCGGCTACCGGGCTGCCGGTTATAGGCCCTTTTCGTGACATTGCTTTGGGATGCTATTTTTTGACAAAAATAAAAGAATCTGTTGACAGCCAGGGTAAACCAAAGGAGGTAAAAATATACGCCAGCGACTCGGAGGCGGTTACTGCCTATGAATACGGATTCTTGAAATCCAATGATAAAATTAAGGTTCCTAATCTAAAATCCAAGAAGCATGAAATTATTGAAACTTGCGTAGGACGTCTTATTTTAAATTCCAATTTGCCCAAAGACTATCCTTTTGTTAATAAGTTAATAGACAATAAAGGACTGAAGGCCTTAGTTAGGGACATCATTGAAAAATATCCCGGCCAGGAGTCTATTGATGTGTTGGATAAGATAAAAAACATGGGTTTTGAGTACTGCACATTATCTGGAGTAAGTTGGGGTATGGATGATTTGGTGGTGCCTCCAGAAAAAGAAAAAATAATATTTGAGGCGGAGAAAGAGGTAGAAAAAATTGAAGAGCATTACGAAAAAGGTTTGTTGAGCCATGAGGAAAAAACTTCCCAGAAAATTTTAGTTTGGCAGGGCGTAAAAACAAAACTGGAAGCCTTATTAAAAACCACTTTGCCAGAAGACGGTCCAGTGTTGTCTATCATCAATGCCGGCGCTAGAGGCACTTGGGCTCAGCCGGTTCAAATGGCGGGAATGAAGGGTTTGGTAAATAATCCAGCCGGGGAAATTATTGAATTACCGATCAAGTCTTCTTTTGTTGAGGGATTCAATGTTTTAGAGTACTTTATTTCAACTCATGGCGCCAGAAAAGGGACGGCTGACACGGCTTTAAGAACTTCTTCAGCCGGTTATTTGACCAGGCGTTTGATTGACGTTGCCCATGATATCATTACCTTTGACCAAGACTGTGGCGACAAAAAAGGAATTGTTGTCTCCAGAAAAGATGCTGATGAGATAGAACAAGACTTTATTTTCAAATTAGTGGGAAAGGTATGTTTAGAAGATGTTGAGAAAGGGAAACACACTATAGTGAAAAAAGGAGAAATCATTAACTGGGAACAGGCTAACCAAATAACCAAAGAAGAGATTGAAAAAGTTACCATCCGTTCTCCCTTGGCTTGCAAGAGTATTAGGGGAGTGTGTCAAAAATGTTATGGCTGGGATTTGTCCAGAAATCAGTTAATCAAACTGGGAGAGGCAGTAGGAGTTATAGCTGCTCAGGCAATTGGCGAGCCAGGCACCCAACTTACATTAAGAACCCATCACTTGGGAGGAGTTGCAGGCATGGGCGATATTACCCAAGGGTTATCAAGAATAGAAGAAATTTTTGAAGCCAGATCCCCAAAAGGTGAGGCAATAATGTCTTTGACAGAGGGCAAGGTTGCCAAAATTGATGAAGAAAAAAGAATTGTAACCATCCAGCCAACGACTAAAAAATCTAATAGTGACAAGACAGCGCCTATTGATTACAAAATTCCCAATAGAGTTGCCATTCTGGTTTCTCTGGGTGACGAAGTGAAAGAGAATCAGCCTCTTTGCCAGGGAAATTTAGACTTAAAAAAGCTTTATAAATCAGCCGGGTTACAAGAAGCTCAGCTGTATATTTTAAAAGAGGTTCAGCGAATTTATGCTTCTCAAGGAGTTGATATCCATGACAAGCATGTTGAAGTAATAATCCAAAAGATGTTTTCCAGGGTGAGGATAAAAGAAGAAGGGCAATCAGAATGGGTTAAAGGTGAAATTATTGAATGGTCGGTATTCCAAGAAGAAGTAGAAAGATTAAAAAAGTTGAAAAAGGAGCAGCCAGTAGGAAACCAAATATTGTTGGGAATATCGGAAGTGGCTTTGGCATCAGAATCATTCTTATCGGCAGCTTCCTTCCAACAAACGTCAAGAGTTTTAATTAAGGCGGCCTTGGAAGGTAAGGAAGACAAACTGAGAGGTCTTAAAGAAAACGTTATTATTGGGAAACTGATTCCGGTGGGAACAGGATTTAGGGGCGCTCGCCCAACGAATTAAAAGTTACGCACTTTTAATTCGTTGTTCTCGCTTTTTGGGCTGGATTGGTTTTCTCAATCGCTGAAGTGTTTTCGCTAATGAATACTCTTGGTTGATTTGTAAAAATTATATATAACCCCCTGCAAAAAATTGACGGTCGTCAATTTTTTGCAGGGGGTTTTGCTTTATTGGGTAAGTTCGTCATAGATTTCAACGGCTCACTCCAGTGAGCCGTTGAAATAATTCCACGAGACCCGGCCTCGTGGAACATTTTATCTTGCAGTAAATAAGGTAGATGATATAATAAATAATCATTCTGGTTCTAAATTCTAATTTTATGGCTAAAAAAGGGAAAAATCACAAAGATAACAATAAGAAAGATAAAAAAAAGGATTACCTTTTGACTTTAAAGACCAAAAGATGGATAAAAGCCATTTTAATGTTTTTATTTGCTGTTGTTTTAGGGCTTTCTTTTTTGGAGAGGGCGGGTATTGCCGGTCAGTTTATTAATAGAATTATAAAAGTTTTAGTTGGAGACTCTAAAATCACCACTGCCACCATTATTTTTTCTTTGCTCTTTTCCGGATTTGTATTTTTAAAATCGCATAAAAAGATAAAATTTCTTGCTATTTTGCTGGCGGTGGTAACTTTAGTGGTGGGCATGTCAGGAATTTCTGCTAACCAAAATTTAAATCAAAATCAGATGGGAGCAATAGGATTTTTAGCTCAAAACTTAGCAAAGTTTTTTGGACTTTTGGTAGCTAACATTATATTTGGGGCAATAATGCTTATCAGTGCAGTTATCTTTTTAGAATTAATTTGGCAAGCCTATCCTAAAGACGAAAAGAAGTCAGTTGCTGAGCTTGCTGCCAAAACTTCAGATGCTCCTACCTTTAAAATAAGTGGCGTGGAGTCGGAAAATTTGAAAACCAGCCCTCCTAAAATATCTTTGTTTAAGAAAGGCGACGTTTTTAGAAATCAAAAACCGGCAGTAGTTCCCATTTTTGCTAAATTTAGCAAAGGAAAATATTCTCTGCCTCCGATTGATTTGCTCAGTAAAGATGAAACAGTGCCCACTCCCGGAAATATAAAAGAAAACTCCTTAATTATGAAAAAAACTCTGGAAAATTTTGGGATTCCCGTTGAAATGACTGAAGTCAATATCGGTCCTTCAGTAACTCAATACGCTTTTAAACCGGCTGAAGGGGTCAAACTTTCTAAAATCACCACTTTATCAAACAATCTGGCGCTGGCTTTAGCTGCTCATCCCATTAGGATTGAAGCTCCAATTCCAGGAAAATCTTTAGTTGGGGTTGAAGTGCCAAATAAAGTAAGGGCAACCGTGGTTTTAAGAAACTTAATTTCTCACCAGGGTTATCAGAACGGCCGGGATGTTTTGCCAGTTGCCTTGGGAAGAGATGTTTCTGGTGCCCCGGCCTATACTGATTTAGTAGAAATGCCTCATATGTTAGTGGCCGGAGCCACTGGCACAGGCAAGACCATATTTTTAAACTCTTTGATTTTAAGTCTTTTGTACAAACACACCCCGGAAACATTAAGATTAATTATGGTTGACCCAAAGCGGGTGGAATTCCAAAATTATAACACCCTGCCCCATTTGCTGTGTCCGGTAATCTATGACGCCCAAAAAACCATGAATGCCCTGCAATGGCTGACCAAAGAAATGGAAAGGCGCTTTGAAGTTTTTTCTGAAATTCCCACCAGAAATATAAGAACCTACAATCAAGACAAATCAGTTGTTAATTCTAATTCGCAGCTTCCTTATATTGTATTAATGATTGATGAATTGGCTGATTTAATGGCAGCCAAAGGCAGGGAATTAGAAACAGGAATAGTAAGATTGGCCCAGATGGCAAGAGCCACCGGAATCCATTTGGTGCTGGCAACCCAGCGACCGTCAGTAGAAGTTATTACCGGTTTAATTAAAGCTAATATTACCTCCAGAATTACCTTTCAGGTTGCTTCACAGGTTGACTCAAGGACCGTTTTGGATTCTGCCGGAGCGGAAAAACTGTTGGGGTCTGGAGATATGCTTTTTCTTTCATCAAAAAGCTCTAAAGTTACCAGAATCCAGGGTCCTTATATTCCAGAAAAAGAAGTTAAAAAAGTAACTGATTGGATTGCAGAGCATGCTAAATTAATTAAAGAACCCCATCATGCTCTTTTGCAAAGCTTGCAGGAAACTCTAACCCAAGATAAAATAGACGAAAAATTAGGAGAGGTGTTTTTTAGCGAAGATGACCCTTTATTTGAAGATGTAAAGCGCATAGTTCTGGAGACCCAAAAGGCATCGGCTTCTTTCCTGCAGAGGCGACTGAGAATTGGATATTCAAGAGCCGCCAGGTTAATTGATATGTTGGAAGAAAAGGGCATTGTGGGACCTGCTGACGGGGCCAAACCCAGGGAAGTTTATGGGTCAACTCCAGAAGCAAAATTAGCCGACACCAAGAACGAGGAACTGGAAAATTCTAATAATTCAGGAAATTATGAAGAATGGCAAAAAGTTTGAGCGAGCATAAACGAACGAAAACCCCGCACTAAATTTTGAAAAAATTTCAGTGCTCTGGTAATTTGAGTGTGAATAAAGTAAATTGAATACCAAGCACAGAAATGATAAATCATTTTGTGCTCGGTGTCATTTTTTTCAAAAATGCCAAAACAAAAAAAAGACAATCCGCCAACTGGCGGAAAAAAACAAGATAAGGCTTTGGAATCAGCTGTCAACGAAATAAAAGAAAGGTTTGGCGAGGGGGCCATCATGAAAATGAACGAAATAAGGGCTGTTAATGTGGACGTTATACCAACAGGATCAATTGCCATGGATCAGGCGTTAGGTGTTGGCGGAATGCCAAGGGGCAGGATAGTTGAAATTTATGGAGCTGAGTCTTCGGGCAAAACAACATTGTCTCTGCACGTTTTGGCAGAATCCCAAAAAAAAGGAGGGGTATGCGCTTTTATTGATGCAGAGCATGCAATGGATCCAGATTACGCAAAGAGAATCGGGGTGAATACAGATGACCTTTTGATTTCCCAGCCGGATTCAGGAGAACAGGCATTGCAGATTGTGGAAACACTGGTTAAAACTGGAAACGTTGATGTAATTGTGGTTGATTCTGTTGCCGCTTTGACTCCGAGAGTGGAAATTGAAGGTGAAATTGGAGACCAGCATATGGGCCTTCAGGCCCGTATGATGAGCCAAGCCTGCAGAAAGCTTTCAAGTATTACTGCCAAAACCAATACTATGATTATATTTTTAAACCAGACAAGAATGAAAATCGGAATGGTTTTTGGTAATCCTGAAACCACTCCCGGGGGATTGGCTTTGAAGTTTTATGCTTCCGTTAGAGTTAATTTGGCTAGGACCGCTCAGATAAAATCTGGTGACGAAATTATCGGAAACAGAGTAAAAGCCAAAATTGTAAAAAATAAAGTAGCCGCTCCGTTCAGAGTTGCTGAATTTGATATTTATTACAATGAGGGAATTTCAAAGTCTGGAGATGCCCTGAGAGCCGGATTGGCCTCCGGGGCCATAAAGCAATCGGGGAGCTTCTTTACATTTGAAGGAGAAAAAATCGGCCAGGGTACTGAAGCGGCAAAAACTTATCTGAAAGAACATCCGTCTGCCATGGAAAAAATAAAAAAATTATCTTTTCAACAAGTATAATATAATTATTAATAAAATTAAATAATAGAGTGTATTAAATAAAATCCTATATTGCCTTCGTCGTTCGGGCATGTCCAAACTGCGGTTTGCCCATGCCCTTCACTATCCTAGGCAATAAAAATTATGCCAGAGAAAGAGCCACGATTTGAAACAAAAGAACATGATGAGGAATTAGAAAAAGTCACAAGTTTTAAGGCATTAAAAGATCTTTTGCAAGAGCGAGGGGAAACCGACACAGCTGATCAAGTTATTTATTGGCAGTCAGGATTTGAGCACATCGGAGCAGATAACTTAGATTTTGTTTCAAAGGGCGTAGAAAGGTATTTTTCGCCAGAAATGGCCGACAAAATGAAACAACTATTGAATGAGCGCGCAGCAGAACTAAAAAAGCAGGGCAAGGAGATTCGAGAAGAATTAAATAATGCACAAGGCAAGGGCGAAAAAAAAGAATTATCATAAAAAATAAATCAAAACAGCCCCAGAGGGCTGTTTTGATTTGTAGATTTATAATTTTTTAATTTATCTTGGCATATACGGCATCATACCCATTTGGCGAGCGCGCTTTATTGCCGTGGCAATTTTTCTCTGATGGTGGCTGCAAAGACCAGTTTTTTTTCGAGACTTTATTTTATAAAATCCGGAAACAAAACGGTATAACAATTCCGTGTTTTTATAATCTACATCGTTAATATTTTTTTGGCAAAAATAACAGCTCATGAAAAATTAAAGATTAAAGATAAAATATTAAAAACACAAATTAAAAATAAAAAATTCCTTTTTGATATTTAATCTGTATTTTTGCTTTTTACTATTTGATTTTTAATTTAGAAAGGGATGTCCTTTATATCAATTTCTTCGTCTGGTTTTGGCTTGCCCTGATCAGAATTGAAGGGCTCTTCATTACTTACAAAGTTTGCCGGCGGCGTGTTTTCCTCAATGATTGGGATATCTTTATCCTCCGAAGCTTTAGCGAAGGAGGATCCTGGTTTATTATATCCACTGCCTCCGCTTGCCCCCTTAGGTCCCAGCTGTAGCGTCTCGGCAATTATTTCAGTTCTATACTGTTTGATACCAGAAGTATTTTGCCAATTTCTGGTTTTTATCCTGCCTTCAATGAGAACTAAGGAACCCTTGTTTAAATACCTTGAAGCAATATCAGCCAGTTTACCAAAACAAACTATGTTGTGGAATTCGGCATCCTGCTTTTTTTGTCCGGCAGCATCAGTATAGAATCGGTTAGTGGCTAACCCAAAAGAAGCGACCTGTTGGCCAGAGGGCATTGTCCTTAACTCTGGGTCGCGGGTAACGTTTCCTAAAACGAAAGCTTTATTTAAGTTCACGATTTTAGCGTCTAGCGCATAGCTTTTAGCGTTTAGTAAATAACTATACCCTAAACGCTATACCTAAAGACCTATTCGTTGAGTAGCTCGTCTATTTTTTTATCAAGGTCGACCACCTTAAGAGGCGCCGCTGTTTTTTCTATATTTTCATAAGCACCAACCCTTTGGGCAGTTAGCTTTTTACCTATAAATAGTGGCCTTCTGACCCTACCTTTTTTTAAATTTTTGACCAGTTTTTTTACTATAATAAAGTGACGCAGAATATTCTTTTCCTTCTCTAAATAGTCTCTTAGTTCTTTTATTTTACCTTCTTGGATTTGGAACTCCAAAATGAAAAAGTAAGCAGAACTCTGTTTTTTAATTGGGTAAGCCAAAGTCTTAATTGCAGTTTTTTCCGATTTCAAAATCACTCCTTCTTTGTTTTGTATCAAAGATTCAACTTCTTTAGCTGTTGTATTAGCTTGGTCTAAGGTCAAACTTGGCGAAATGATACCTGTTAGCTCGTAAGTTTTCATATTAATATATTATCATATGATTATTGAAAATTCAACTTCGACGTGAGATAATTCATAAATCATAAATCAAATGATAAAGTCATCTATTTTTAAATCTTACGATATAAGGGGAATTTATCCAGAGCAATTAAATGAAGAGTCTGCCTTTGCAATAGGTAGAGCTTTTGTAAAATACACAGGTGCTAAAAGGGTAGCGGCTGGTTATGATGCGCGCTTATCTTCGCCTCAACTATTTAAAGCTCTTACAGATGGAATAGTTTCGCAGGGCGCCGATTTGTTTAACATAGGACAAACTCCCACAGAAGGATTGTATTTTGCCGTGGGAAATTATGATTTTGATGCAGGAATTACTGTTACAGCCAGCCATAACCCAAAAGAATACAATGGGTTTAAGATGGTTAGAAAAAGAGAAAACTTTGTTGAAATAATTTCAGGTAAGGATTTGCTTCCCATCGTTGAACAATCATCTTTTGATAAGTCTTCTATTAAGAGGGGTAATATTTTTCAAAAGGATATATGGAATGACTATATTAAACACGTTCTTTCTTTTGTTGATTTAAGTAAGGTGAAAAAGTTTAAAATAGTTGTTGATGCTTCAAACGGAGTAGTGGGAAATGTGATTTCAAAAATTAAAAATAAGTTGCCAGTAGAAATTACTGAATTAAACTTTGAGCCAGATGGAAACTTTCCAAACCACTCACCAAATCCTTTAGAGGAAGGATCATCAGACCAAATTTCAACTGAGATTAAAAAGCAGAAAGCTGATTTTGGGTTAATCTTTGATGGCGATGCGGATAGAGTTTATTTAATTACGGAAGTTGGCGATTTTGTGAAGGCAGACATTACCTTAATACTTTTGGCAAAATATTTTTTAAAGAAAAACCCTGGTGCATATATTGCCCATCATGTAACTTGTTCAAAAGCAGTGTTGGAATTCGTTAAAAAGTGGGGAGGTAATCCTATTAGAACAAAAGTTGGTTTTATAAATATTCAGCAGGGTTTAATAAAAAACAAGGGAGTAATGGGCGGAGAATTATCTGGTCATTATGCTTTTCAGGACAATTTTTATTCTGATTCTGGGATGATAGCTTTTTTAATTTTACTGCAAATAATTTCTGAAGACGGCAGAAAAGTTTCTGAAATAATTAAAGAAATTTCTCCATATGTAAAAGACCCAGAAGTTAATTTTGAGGTTGAAAATAAAGAAGAAATAATGGAAAAAATAAAAGAAAAATATTCTGACGGTAAGCAGGATTTTTTGGACGGCGTCACTGTTGAATACAAAGATTGGTGGTTCAACGTGCGTCCCTCAAATACAGAGCCACTGCTTCGGTTAACCATTGAAGCCAATACAAGGGAACTATTGGAGCAAAAGAAAAAAGAGTTATCAGAATTTATCCAAAAATGAAAACAATAACTAAAAAAACAGCCTTCAAAGCTGTCTTTTTTTACCTAACAAGCTAATCAGCTAAAAAGCTAATAAGCTAACTGAGACCCATTTTCCCCCTTACATCCTGCATAATTTCTTGGGCAATTGATTGGGCGCGGATTTGGCCCTGCCTTAAGATTTCCTGCACATATACCTCTCTTGTTAAGAGCTCTTTTTGTTTTCTGCGGAATGGCTCTAAGTAATCTACGGTAATTTTTGATAAGGACTTTTTGAATTCTGAATAACTTTTTTTCTTAAATTGATTTTCAATTTCTGGAATGGGTTTTTTGGTTAATAAGCTATAAATTGTCAAAAGATTTGAGATACCCGGTTTTTTTGTAATATTGTATCTTATATCTTTACCCGAATCAGTTTTAGCCGATATTATCTTCTTTTGTATTTGTTCTGGATTGTCAAATAGTGAAATGTAGCTTTTGGGCTCATCTGATTTAGACATTTTCTTTTTAGGATTGACTAAACTCATTATTTTGGCGCCTTCTTTAGGTATTAAAGCTTTGGGCTCTGAAAAAGTTTTTTGGAATTTTTGATTGAATCTTCTGGCAATAGTTCTTGCCAACTCTACATGTTGCTCTTGATCTTTACCAACGGGAACGGCCTCGGCTTTGTAAAGTAGAATATCAGCTGCCATTAAGACAGGATAATTAAAAAGTCCGGAGTTCACATAATCTTTATGTTCTTTGCTTTTTTCTTTGAACTGGGTCATTCTATTCAACTCTCCCATGGGTGTTATTGTTGAAAGTAGCCAAGCCAGTTCTGCATGTTCTTTGACTTGAGATTGGACAAAAATAATTGATTTATCGGCGTCAATGCCAGCTGCCAAATAAATAATTAAGACATTTAAAATATCTTTTTGCAGTTGTTTTGGGTTATAGGGTGTGGTGATGGCGTGCAGGTCAACAATGGAAAAAACGCATTCATTCTTTTCTTGAAGTTCTATCCACTGTTTTATCGCCCCCAAATAATTTCCTATATGTATTTCATTTGTCGGTCTTATTCCGCTAAAGATTCTCATAAAATTTCATAACTAAACTTCTATTACCACAGGCAGTATCATGGGTCGCCTTGATGTTTTACTGTGCAAAAAGTCGCCGATTTTATTTCTTATTTCGTCTTTTACATAAACCCAATTTACCGCCCCTCCATGCCCTGCTGTTTTTTCAACAATGTCAATCACTTTTCTGCGTGTTTGTTTCAACAATTCCTTGGATTCCCTCAAGTAAACAAATCCTCGCGAAATTATGTCGGGAGAGCCCTTAACCTTTCCTGTTTGCCTGTCTATGGCAGCTACAATTACAAACATTCCATCCTGGGCCAGCATTTGCCTGTCTCTTAAAACAATTTCTCCTACATCTCCAACTCCCAAGCCATCAACAAAAATATAATTTGAGGGAGCTTTTTCTTTCAAAATCTCCCCTCCAAACTTGGTGAATTTTATTTGAGATCCGTTGTCAGGCACAAAGACTTTATTTTTCGGATATCCCATGCTGTATGCTATTCTGGCGCATTCTTTTAAGTGAAAATGGTTTCCATAGACCGGAATGAAATAATCAGGTTTTATTTCGCTTAATATTTGTTTTATGCCGTCTATGTTAGTGTGCCCTGAAGCATGAACATTCATAATATCGTTGTGGTACACATTATCAGAAAGGCGGTAAATATTGTCTTTTACTCTTTGCACCGTTCTTTCATTGCCGGGAATTACGGAAGAAGAAAATATAACAGTGTCTTCTTTTTTTATTGTAATATATTTATGGTTGCCAGCAATAATCCTTGGCAGCGCTGCCATTTCTTCGCCTTGGGCGCCTGTGCATATTATGACAATTTTATTGGCGGGATAATTATGAGCTTTGTCTACGGCAATTATAACTCCTTTTGGAATTTTTATATATCCTAATTTTGTTGCAAGCTCAATGTTTAACTTCATTGAAAACCCGTCTAGGGCAACCTTTTTTCCGGTTTTTGCAGCAAACTCTAATATTTGTTTTATTCTTTCTATTTGGGAAGAAAATGTGGCAATAATGGTTCTGCCCGGAGCTTGGCCGATTAATTTATTAATATTACTTAACATTTCTTGCTCGGTTACTGGTGTTTTAGAATTTATGGCGCCCAAGCTCTCAAGCATTAAAATGGTAGGCCTTTTTAGTTTTGCCAGATAGTGATAGTGGATGGTATCTCTGCCAACTGGGTTTTTTTCAATAGTCCAATCTCCCGGATGGATAACAGTAGCAACTGGAGTTTCTAAAATTACGCCCACTGCATCCATAATTGTGTGGTCAATTTGGAAAAAAGACAATTTAAAATTACCCAGATTAAATTTATCTTCAAGCGTTTTTACATAAATAGTTTTCAATTTTTTTGCACTTTGCCGTTGCATATCTTCTTGCCTGTGCTTTATCATTTCTATTGTCAGGGGCCTGCCGATTATCGGGGGATTAGCCAGTTTTTTTAATAAAATAGGGGCCGCTCCAATATGGTCTAAATGGCCGTGTGAGAAAATAACCGCTTTAATATTTTTTTCTTTGCCCTTTAAGTATTCGGTGTTGGGAATAACATAATCA
>CAYIDV010000002.1:0-41795 GCA_964362315.1 uncultured Candidatus Saccharibacteria bacterium | reverse complement strand
CTTTGCGATAGCAGTTCGGACAGATGGCTTTGCCGGTCTTACGATTTTTGTGGACAGTTCTGCGTTGTCCGCAGACATCACAAGTACCCTTCACGGCTACACCTCCTTTCGGTTTTTTGATTTTGGAAAGAGCAAATTCAGATCACCTGATCTGACATCGTATCCTACATTATTATTGGCTTGGCGTCAAGCCCAAAACGCAAACAGAAATTCTTTCGAATTTCTGTTCTCAAAATACTTTTTTATTAGGTTGAAGCCCGCCAATTCTGAAAATTTTTCCGAAGCAAGGGTGCGGCGGAATTCCTCCCCCCAACCCCCTCCTTCCGCCGCAACCGAGCGGATTTGGAGAAGTTTCAAAATTGCGTCAGCAATTTTTCAGGAAATGGTTTCGAGCCGTACGGTAAAGATACACAATCCACAGATTGATGTATTGCCCTCGGCAGGAATCCGCTTCGCTAGAACCAGTCGCTTCGCTCCTTCAAAACCCTCGGTTTTGAATAATTTCCTATACGGGGAAATACCCAATTTCCCAGACCCCCTTTGTGGGTTCGATTCCTTTCCTAAAAGGCTAAAATTTAAAATAAAATATAAAAATTAATATTTCAGTTTAAATGTGCCCTCGGCAGGAATCGAACCTGCAACTAAACCTTAGAAGGGTCTCATTATATCCATTTAACTACGAGGGCTTAATCCAAAGATTATCATATTTTTTCTGCTTTGACAAGTTGTATTTTTTAGGATATTATTCATACCACGGGGTGTAGTGTAACGGCAGCACGAGTCGTTTGGGACGATTTAGTCTGGGTTCAAATCCCAGCACCCCGACATTAATGCGGGACGTAATAATTTTCTATAAAAATTAAACGTCCCAGCAACGCCACGTAAGTCGCATTACCGCGACAACGCGGTTTACGCGATAAAATTTTAAAGAAATTTGTACTTTGCGGGTATCGTATAACGGTATTACTACAGGTTTCCAACCTGTTGACAGGGGTTCGACTCCCCTTACCCGCTCAATAAAAAAATGGAACTCTTAAGTAAGAAAAATTTTGTTGTTTTATCATTGGTAATATCATTCTTTGTTTTAGGGCTTTATTTTGTTAATGACGAAATGGATTTTTTATCAAGCTTTGTTGGATATGATTTTAAAAATTTGCCACAAAAGTTGCCAAATCCCCCATCTGTAATAAAAGCTGTTTATGCCACCGGCTGGTCGGCTGGCTCAAAGAATTATATTAGTTACTTAGACGATATTTTTAAAACAACTCAGATTAACGCCGTTGTAATTGACATAAAAGACGTTTCGGGTAATGTTCTTTACAAAACCAGAGACCAAAAAGTTAAGGAGTACGGAAATTATGTAAGGGCAATTCCCAATATTAAAGAGCTCATAAGATATCTTCACAACAAGGGAATTTATGTGATTGCCAGACAAGTTGTTTTTAAAGATTATAATTTAGCCCAAAAACGCCCTGATTTAGCTGTTTACAACAAAGCCGGAACGGAAGACAAATCAAAGCCCGTTTTGTGGCAGGATAAAAATGGAATGTATTGGGTTGACCCGGCCTCAAAAGAAGTTCAAGATTACAACATTTCAATTGCCAAAGATGCCTTGGCTTACGGCTTTGATGAAATAAATTTTGACTATATCAGGTTCCCCTCTGACGGCAAATTAAAAGACATGGGATTTCCCTTTTTTGATGAGGCAACTCCCAAAAATTTAGTTATAAAAGATTTCTACCAACGACTTAGAGAATCTATTCCGAGCGCTAAAATATCAGTTGATATTTTTGGCTTGACTACTATAAAAAGTGATGATTTGGGCATAGGCCAAATAATTGAGGACTCTTTTGATTATTTTGATTATGTTTGCCCAATGCTTTATCCTTCTCATTACGCCACAGGATTTATTGGTTACAAAAATCCCTCAGAATATCCATATCAAGTAGTAAAATATTCAATGGATGGAGCACTTTTAAAGCAGGTATCTTATGTTAAAATTCAGACGGCAGGCATTAAAGAATCAAATAGAAAACTGGCAAAAATAAGGCCCTGGCTCCAAGATTTTACCTTGGGTACCGTTTATAACACAGATATGGTAAAGCAGCAAATAAAAGCAGTTGAAGATTCAATGGGGCAAAATTTTAATGGATTTATGCTTTGGAATCCCTTGAATTTATACACCAAAGAAGCAATTTTTAAGTGATTATAAATAATATCTAATGATCATTGAAACAAAAAATCTGACCAAAAAATTTGGGAATTTTACCGCAGTTGACAACATAAGCTTTAATGTGAAAAAAGGAGAAATTTTCGCTTTTTTAGGGCCTAATGGAGCTGGAAAAACCACCACCATAAAAATGCTTACTACTCTTCTAAAGCCTACTAATGGCGAGGTATTTCTCAATAATCACAATGTGTCTGAAAATCCCAATGAAACAAGAAAATCTTTTGGTATTGTTTTTCAAGACCCCAGTTTAGACAATGAGCTTACTGCCTTTGAAAATATGCAATTTCACGCTATTCTTTACGGGCTTCCAAAATCAATTTATCAAAAGCGTATTATGGAGCTACTGGAACTGGTGGAGTTGTTTGATCGTAAGGATTCTTTCGTAAAAAATTTTTCTGGAGGAATGAAAAGAAGATTAGAAATTGCTAGAGGATTGCTGCATCATCCTAAAGTGCTTTTTTTGGATGAGCCGACTTTGGGCCTTGATCCCCAAACAAGAAACCATATCTGGACCTACATTAAAAATTTAAATAAAAAAGAAAGGATTACTATTTTTTTTACCACTCATCATATGGAGGAAGTTGAGAGAACAGCCCAAAGAGTGGCAATTATTGACCACGGAAAAATTCTTATCATTGGCACTATTAAAGAAATTATTAAAAAGGCTAAAACTAAAAAACTTGAAGATGCCTTTATCAAGCTTACCGGCAGTAAAATAAGGAAAGAGGAGGGAAATGTAGGATTAAACCAAATGAGAATCAGCAATAAGTTAATGAGATAATGTATTAAATCCCAAACTACAAATTACAAATCACAAACAATATCAAAATACAAAATTCTAAATTCAAAACACGTTTTGAATTTTAGTCATTAGAATTTAGGATTTATTTGTGATTTGTAATTTAGGATTTGTAATTTTTACCGTGACTGCTATATATATTCTATGGTTGCGCCAATTAAAGCGCTTTATAAGGAAAAAAGCCAGCATTGTAGGGGCCTTGGGGCAACCAATTATTTTTCTTTTGGCAATTGGATTTGGATTAAGTCCGGTATTTGCTAAAGCTGGCGGAGGCGACTATATCCAGTTTTTAGCGCCCGGAATTATTGTAATGACGGTGCTTTTTACATCAATTTTTACCGGTCTTGAAATAATTTGGGACAAACAATTCGGTTTTTTAAAAGAAACTCTTGTGGCACCGGTTCCCAGATTTCAAATTCTTTTGGGAAAGGTATTGGGAGGGACTACGGTAGCTATGATTCAGGGAACTTTAGTATTTTTAATTACACTGATTGCCGGTTTTAGGCCTGTTAATATAGCAAGCTTGCCCTTAGCTTTCCTTTTTTTGTTTTTGGTGGCACTTTTGTCATCTAGTATGGGATCGGCTATTGCAGTTCGTCTTGACGACATGCAAGGGTTTCCCTTAATTTTTAACTTTTTAGTTCAGCCATTATTTTTCCTCTCCGGAGCCATTTTCCCGCTTAATAGTCTGCCGGTTGTGTTAAGTTTCTTAACAAAAATCAACCCCTTTTCTTATGGAGTTGATGGTTTGCGTTACGCTTTTGGTGGAGTAAGTATATTTTCTCCAGTTCTCAGCATCGCAGTTTTGTGTGGGGTAACTTTAGTAGTACTCATCATTGGAGCATACCAATTTTCAAAGGTGCAATTGTAATTATTGCTTAAGTATGGAATTTGTATTTCCTTCAAAGATAGAGATACCCCATTTAATTAGCCGATAGTTTAAAATATTGACAAACTAATTGCATAGGATTAGTATATGGTCTATTATAAATATAAAGAAACAAGTATTATAAAAATATGAAAAAAATAACAAAAGAAAATATAAAAAAAATAAATGAATTGCGTAGCTTATTTCCTAATAAAATTACGGTAAGAGTTCACCGTTCTAATAATGGTAAGTATTGTGCAGAAGTAATTACTTTTACGGGTTGTTTTACAGAATCAGATACATTTTCTGGTTTAATAGAAATGGTAAATGATGCGGTGAGAACGTATTTTGAAATACCTGAAAAATATCTTTCTTTTATGCCAGACTATCTTGCGTCAATAGAAGTAGCCCAACATTTTAATGTATTTCCAGTTTTAGAAGAAACTAAAGAATTGAACTTAATTAACACTGATGGAGGAATTAAAAGTTAAAATAACTGACTGTTCTTGTGACGACCTTTTAAAAATTGCTAAAAAGTGTGGTTTTGTAGATGGGCTAGGCAAAAAACATTACAAAATTAAAAGTGTTGATGGTAAATTTATTACAACTATTCCAAGGCATACCCATTTATCAAAAGATACTACAAAAGGTATTCTAAAGAGATTCATTCTTTTTGGAGCAAATATAATTATATCTTAATTAATAATTTTAAGTTTGAAATAAAAAACAGCCCCGAGAGAGTCAAAGGGCTGTTTTTTGTTATTCTTTTTCCGAAAGTATTGCCTTGAGCATTACTTCTTTTCCGTCTCTTAGGACTTTAAACTCGGTAGTTTGGCCGATTTTACACTTTTGCAAAATATTGGCTAACGGATTTTTAAGAGTGATTTTCTGGTTGTTGCATTCTAATATAATATCAAATTCTTTTATACCGGCTTTGTCTGCTGCCGAATCTTTTATTACCGGAGGCTCTCCCAGTATTTCCCTTACTACCAAGGCCCCATCTTCCACTGGCAATTTATTGGCTTTAGCCATTTCTTTGCTGAGCAGCACGTACTTTACTCCTAAAAATGGCATTACTATTTTTCCGTATTTTTGCACCTCAGCCAAATCTTTTTTAGCGTAATTTATAGGAATGGCAAAACCGATATTTTCGGCACCCATAATCATGGCCGTGTTGATTCCAATAACCCTGCCTTCCATATTAACCAGAGGTCCTCCGGAATTTCCCGGATTGATAGCGGCATCAGTTTGTATCAGACCTCTTAAATTTTGCATTTGGTGGTCTATGCCTCCAAATGCCGTGATATAGCGCGACAAGCCAGATACAATGCCGGCTGATAAGGTATCTTGAAACTCCCCCAAGGGATTTCCTATAGCAACCACTTCTTCGCCTAACTCTATTTTATTTGAGTCGTGCAGTTCAATATATGGTAGGTCTTCGCCTTCAATTTTTAATATGGCGATATCGTTGATAGGATTTCTTGATAATACCTTTGCCTGGTGTTTGTGTTTTGGGTCTATGATAACAGTGTACTCGGCAGTGGTATCAGCTACCACGTGGTTTGAAGTAATCACATAACCGTCTTTAGAAATAATAAATCCTGATCCTCCGCCAATCTGAGTTTTTTCCATTTTGTTTAGTCCATCTTTTCCCGCCATTGGCAGGATATATTCTTTGCCTCCGTAGGGAAAACTATAAAACTCTTCAACTCTTGGCAAGTCTTTGGAAACTACCACTGTTATTACTGCCGGGCAAGATTTTTTTGCAATTTCAACAATAGGCGATTTTGTCATATTTTCACAATTTAATTAAATTTATCTAATTATATATAACTTTAAGATTCATTGCAAACACTTAATTTTTGAGATATTATAGGAGAAACTATTCTGCCCTCGTCGTTCAACGGATAGGACGCGAGTTTCCTAAACTTGAAATACAGGTTCGACTCCTGTCGAGGGCACCAAATAACAAATTTTATGTATGAAAGAATTGATATCAAATCAAGTTTACCAATTGAGAAACAAGATTGGAGTTACACAGGAAGAACTGGCAAAAGAGGTTGGCGTGACAAGGCAGACCATTATTGCTATTGAAAAGGGAAATTATACTCCCTCGGTGCTTTTGGCGTTTAAAATTGCCAAATTTTTTAAAAAATCCGTTGAAGAAGTTTTTCACATTAAATATGAAAATGAAAAATAACTTTTTACAAGAAATAATTATATCCTTAACTTTAATTATTCTCCTTATTCTGTTTCTTAATCCCTTTGAATTTTGGATGCCTAATATTATTTTAATGATGATGATATTGGGTTTGCTTTTGGTATTTAGTGTTTTTGCCAGTTTTATTTGGAGAGAAAAATCAAGAGATGAAAGAGAAAGTATGCATAAAATGATAGCTGGCAGAATTGCCTTTCTCTCAGGTACTGCAGTATTGGTGATTGGCATTATCATCCAAAGTTTGAAACACGAACTTGACTTTTGGCTTATCTTTGCCTTAGGCGTAATGATTTTAGCAAAAATTGTGGGAGTTATTTATAATAGGGTAAAGAATTAATGTAAAACTAACTTGACATTAGTTTGGCCTTTCTTATAATTAAAGAAAGGTCGGAAATTAAAATTTAAATAATAAATAAAAATATGAAAAAATTTATTATCAGAGCTTCAGCTGCTGCTCTGGGAGCTACACTTTTAGTGTTAGCTGTACCAGCACTTGCTGCAGTACCGACAGTTGGTCTAGTGATTGAAGGCGTCAGCGTCCCTGGCGTTGCAATAGGAGACTCAAGAACAGCAGTTGAGAGTTCATACGGAGCACCAAGCTTCTGCCAGAGTATTTCAGCTGGAGATTTTGCGTATTGTACGTATCAGCTTGAAGGAGAAAATTCAGTTTCCGTTCGTTACGTGGGCCCTAACGGAGGCACTGCCACTGCAAGTGGAAGCGACGTGGTTTCTGTTATGCAATGGAATGGATTAGAAGGATGGGAAACAACCGTTGGAATTAACACTTCCCTTGCCCTTTCAAATCCAGAAGCAGTCATTGCCGCCTACTCGAATGCTACGATTACTTACAACGGAGATGTTGTGCAGTCGGTTATAGATTCAAGCCTTGGTATAAAAGTGGAATGGCTCGTTACCTATCCTATTCCGACAACGGTAGTATTTATGTCGATATTCCAAGCAACGACTCAACCTCCAGCGCAAGAAGTTTTGCGCTCTGTTAATATTACTTTGCAGGTGGTAAGAAGCCAGATTGTTGCAAAAGTTACTATTGAAGATGGGCATGGAAATAGAATAGGTGGTGCCGTGGTCTCTGCAAAATGGACGCTTCCAACCGGAGAAAAGATTTCTGTAACCGATGAGACTGATGCAAACGGCATTGCAAAGTTTGCCACACGAAAATCAAAAGGCACGTTTAGGATTGAAGTGGTGAATGTTAAGAAAACCGGCTATGTATTTGATTCTCAAAACAGCATTTTATCAGCTGAAATTTAACCATTTTGCGGCGTTATTTCGATAGAAATTACATTAGCAGGAAAAGAACTTTTCTTTTTCTGCTAATGTATGACTTATAAAAAAATTTATGAAAAACAAAAATTTACAAACCATTCGACAAATTGAATATGAAAAAGGTTTTGCGATGCCATTAGTCATTGCAATAATTGTTTTGGTCGTTTTAATCGGCGGCGGAGCTTATTTCGTATTAACACAACAGCCGTCAACCAGCGAAGATGCAATGATGAAAAAAGAAAGTGAAATTATGGAAAAAGAGACGATGGAAAAAGAAGGTGGTGCAATGATGAAAGATGAATCTATGATGAAGTATTCAGGGGCAGTGCTTGCAGGAAGATCATCTCCGATTCTTGATTTCAATAAAACCGATTACGATGAAGCCTTAAAATCAGATAAGCTTATTGTTCTTTATTTTTACGCCAACTGGTGTCCGATTTGCAAAGTAGAAGTGGCAAACGCTCTTTATCCAGCTTTTAACGAACTTTCCACTGACAAGGTAATTGGTTTTAGGGTAAATTATAATGATAATCAGACCGATAACGAAGAAAAGAATCTTGCCAAAGAATTTGGCGTTGCCTATCAGCACACCAAAGTTTTTTTGAAAAACGGGAAAAGAGTTTTAAAATCTCCTGAGAGTTGGGGAAAGGATAGATATTTTAGCGAAATAAATAAAATTGTAGGTCAGTAACCCCGTTAGAAGTTTGGATAAGGAAGCAAGAACTTCTTTGTGGTCAAAATAATCTAATAATAAATGTGAATAAGTGCAAGCAAAAAATATTTTATTGGTAAAATATTTTTTGCCCAGACTTCTAACGGGGTAAAATATGGACGAGTTATCCATTGCAGTATCATTTTTAGCGGGTTTAGTGTCTTTTTTGTCTCCCTGCGTTTTGCCTATTATTCCAGGATTTCTTTCTTACCTGGCTGGTGCCTCTGTTAGCAATTCGCAAACTAAAAGAAGAGATATATTTCTGGCAAGTTTTTTCTTTGTATTGGGTTTTTCTGCAATTTTTTCTTTGCTGGGAGTGTTGTTAAACACTATCCTTGAAGCTGTAGCTTACGATATTCAAACTTGGCTGGCTAGAATCGGAGGAGGTATAATTATTCTTTTCGGTCTTTATCTGACAGGGCTTTTAAAGTTGCCCTTTTTAGAAAGAGAATATAAATTTTCAGTAAACAGAAAATTTAAGTCTAAGCATTTAACCTCTTTTGTTTTTGGAGCCGCTTTTGCGGCTGGTTGGACTCCCTGTGTGGGAGCGGTGCTCGGAGGCATTTTAGGCCTGGCTGTCACGGCCCCTGGCTCCGCATTTTTACTTTTATTTTCTTATTCTCTTGGATTGGGCGTCCCATTTATTTTAGTTGGCTTGTTTACCTCTCAGGCGTCTAAACTTATTAATCGTTACTCATATATTTTAAAATATGTAAACATTGTTTTTGGTATTATTTTAATAGGAATTGGCATTCTGGCTTTTACCCAAAATTTGAATCTTATTGCCAATTTGGGTTTCATTAACAAAATACTTCTTAAATGAAAAGCATAAAACCATTTATTTTGTTAGTGGCTCTGGTTCTGATTACAGCTTTGATTATTTATCTTCAATTTATTAAACTGCCCAAGTCCTTGCCGGGCGATGGTGACATTACCCCTGCCAACCTTTCAAAAGAAGAAAAAATAAAAAAATATCCGCTGGCAAAAGAAATTACAACTCCAGACGGATTTATTAATACTGGTAAAATTTCTGTTTCTGAATTTATCGGCAAGAAAGTGGTTTTGATTGATTTTTGGACGTATAGTTGCATCAACTGCCAACGGACAATACCATATCTAAACTCTTGGTACGAAAAATATAAAGACAAGGGACTTGTGATTATCGGAATCCATACGCCCGAATTTGAATTTGAAAAAGATTACAATAACGTAAAAAGGGCGGTAGAGAAATTTGGAATAAAATATCCGGTAGTCCTTGATAATGATTTTTCAACCTGGACCTCCTACAAGAATCACTTTTGGCCAAGGAAATATCTTATAGATATTGATGGTTATATCGTCTTTGACCATATTGGAGAAGGTGGCTATGAAACAACCGAAAAGAAAATCCAAAAGGCGCTGGAAGAACGAATGGCTGTTTTGGGTCAGGATTTAACAATTGAACAACCTCTAACAAAAGAAACCCCTGTTCTGAGTGGTAAAATAAGCCCTGAAACGTATTTTGGAGCCAGCCGTAACCAATTATTGGCAAACGCATCGCCTGGCGCTGTAGGAGAGCAAAATAATTTAACTATTCCGACTCAAATCAAAACTGATAAACTTTACCTTTCTGGAAATTGGAATATAGCAAGCGAATTCGCTCAAAATAATTCTATTAATGCCGGCATTGCCTACAAATACAACGCAAAAGATGTATTTTTTGTTTCTGAGGCAGATGTCCAAACGATAGTTGAGGTTACTGTAGATGGAAAACCTCTTAGCAAAAATATAGGGGCAGACGTGGTAAAAACATCTGACTCAAAAACCATAGTTAAAATAAAAGAAGCCCGTCTATATAAAATTATTGAGGGTAATCAGACAGAAACTCACATTCTTGAACTAAAAATTCAACAACCCAGTCTTAAAGCATTTACTTTCACTTTTGGATAAGATTGGTGATAAACAACTAGTTTAGTCACACTGTTTTTTTGAAAAGATGAGTCTGGTGAATAATACTTTTTAAAGAAAGGTGCAAAAGGGTATTATTCACCAGACTCAGGCAAACCTTGACTAAGGGTCTTTAAAAAGGTTACAATAAGGATATGTGAATTATGGGAAAGTTGGCCCCATTATTTTAGGTGTAGTTAATTTAAAATATTTTAAATTAAAACATATAAACAAATGACCGAAAGTAATAGTTCAGTGTCTACTAATAAACGGGCAAGAGTTAAAATACTAGTGCTGCCGGCAATAGTTTTGCTGCCTTCTCTTTATTACTCCTTTTCTTTTACCACTGGGATAGTAGTTGGTTATGTTGTTTGCAAAATATTTTGTCATTTATTTCTTAGTAATGGTAAGATAGATAGCATCTTTGTGGACTTTGGCAAATGGAAGTTTCATTTGCACCATTGGATTATAGGATTAGTTGCTTTAGCTATAGTATGGATTATAGATTTTTTCTATGTACCCACTTTTTTAGCCGGATTTATATGCGGAATAATCATTCAGGATATTTATGATTATAATGATTGGTATAAAGTAATATCTATAAACTATAATTTAAAAAAAGAAAAAATAGCTTAGTAAAAAAAATAAAGGTGTAAAAAGCGGCTAAGTGCCGCATTTTTAGAAAAAGTTTAATAATTAAATATTGGAGGGTTGGCAGAATGGCTAATGCGCTGGTTTCGAAAACCAGTTTCCTTCGGGATTTACAGGTTCGAGTCCTGTACCCTCCGCTTTGGTAAGAAATTGAGAAAAGTACGGTTCGTCGGGTGATAAACACCCGACGCCCAGTGTTAATCACTGGGCGAGTCCTGTACCCTCCGCTTTGGTAAGAAATTGAGAAAAGTACGGTTCGTCGGGTGATAAACACCCGACGCCCAGTGTTAATCACTGGGCGAGTTCTGTACCTTTCTTCTATATAAAGGTCGATAAATAAATCTTAATTAACAATAATAATTATATATTTTTAAAAATGGAAAATATTAGTTGCAAAAAATGTAGTATACAGGCTGATTCACCGATGGCATATAAGTGTGATGTCTGTGGAGATGAAGCAAAAGAACACGATGATCAACACGCCTGTGGCGGAGAACATTGTGTAGTTAAGTGTTCTGGTTGTAAAAAATCAGAGACCCAGTGTAGTTGTTAAATTAATTAAATGGTGAGCTGTTTAAAAATAACTAACCAAAAAGCACCGTAGTTTAATGGATAAAATGCAAGCTTGCGACTGTCCGTCGAGCCCTCATAGTTTAATGGATAAAATGTGAACTTGCGGAGTTCATGATCGAGGTTCGATTCCTCGTGAGGGCATATCTTTGGCAGGCGGGGAGTTTGCGATGTTGGTTCGCCCAGTGATTAACACTGGGCGCCATGTGTTCATCACGTGGCGAGTCCTGCCGGGCGCACAATAACAAAAAATCTTGCAAAAATGCAAGATTTTTTTTAATTTCTGAGTTATCCACCGTTTTAATGATTGACACCCAGTTGTTATTTCCTTTTATTTTTTGTAAAATGTAATAATTTACAAAAATTTTTAAAAAATTACGAATTTTCTTCCCTTAAGACGAGATTCGCTGGCCAAAAAGCGAGCGGCTAAATTATATAAATCCATGGAACTCACAATAACGAAGAGAGACGGCACAAAAGAACTGTTTAACGCGGATCGCATCAACCGTTCAATTGAAAGAGCTTGTTGGGGATTGCTTGACCCAATAGCTAAGGTTACCCAAGTTGCCACTGATACCAAAGTAATTTTATATGATGGCATTACCACTGAAGAATTGGATGTGGCAACTATTAATGCGGCTGTGCAAAATATAAAAGATGATCCTGACTATGACAAAATCGCCACAAGATTGCTTTTAAAAACAGTTTATAGACATGTTTTAGGCGAGTACGACAGCGATTTTGAAAAATTAAAAATTCTGCATAGAGAAAGTTTCCCAAACTACATAAAGAAAGGAGTGGCTAATAAAATTTTAGATGAACGGATGGAAAAAAATTTTGACCTGCAAAAACTTGCCAATACTTTAGACATTGAAAGAGACGAATTATTTATTTATGCCGGACTCTCCAGTTTGTTAGATCGCTATTCTGTAAAAGATAAAAATCAAAGACCATCCGAAACACCACAATATTTTTTTATGAGAGTTGCCATGGGTCTTTCATATAATGAAAAAGATCCTACCGAGTGGGCAATAAAATTCTATGAAAAAATGTCCAGCCACGAATACATTGCCGGCGGCTCAACCAATATTAATTCTGGAAATCCAAACCCCGCTTTATCAAATTGTTTTTTGCTTGAGATTCATGATGATATAAAGCACATATCCAAATCAGTTGCTGATGTGATGCTTCTTTCCAAAGCTTCCGGCGGCATTGGAGCTTCAATAACAAAATTAAGAGCCGCTGGCTCTCCTCTTTCATCAAACAATACAACCTCATCAGGGCCTACTCCTTTTGCCAAAATTATTGATACAGCAATTAGGGCTGTCCAGAGAGGCGGCAAGAAAAAGGGAGCTTTGTGTTTCTATATGGAAAACTGGCATTTGGATTTTTCTGAATTTATTGAGTGGAAGCACAATGCCGGAGACGATTATTTGAGGATGAGAACAGCCAATACCGCTGTTTTTATTTCAGACGAATTTATGAAACGGGTAGAACAGAAAGAAGACTGGTATATGTTTGACCCAAAAGAAACTCCGGATTTAAATGACCTTTACGGCAGAGAATTCTCCAAACGTTATAACGAGTACATCAAAATAGCAAAAGAGGGTAAGCTACGGGTATTTAGAAAAGTCCCTGCCACAGAGCAATATAGGCAGATTCTGGTTGCCCTGCAAACAACTTCACATCCCTGGCTTACTTTCAAAGACTCAATTAACTTAAGAGCTTTAAACAACAATACAGGTACCATTCATATGTCCAATCTTTGCACTGAGATTTGTTTGCCTCAGGATAAAAATCATATTGCCGTCTGTAATTTAATATCAGTCAACATTGCTGCTCATCTAAAAAAGAAGCAAGTAGATTGGCAAAAGCTTGAGGAATCAACCAGGCTGTCAGTAAGGCAATTGGATAATTTAATTGATATCAATAAACTGCCCATTATTGAAGCTGAAAAATCGGATAAAGAAAATAGAGCTATTGGATTGGGGGTAATGGGATTTGCTGATGCCATTGAGCAATTGGGTATTCCATACGACAGTCCCCACGCTTATGATTTTGCAGACAAAATTTTTGAGTTCATTAGCTATATGGCTATTGACGAGTCGGCAAATCTGGCGCAAGAGCGCGGCAGTTATAAGAATTTTGCCGGATCTGAGTGGTCAAAAGGCAAAGTTCCTATTGATACTATTGAAAAATTGGAAAATGAAAGGGGAATGGCAATTGATATTGATAAGAAGTCAAAACAAAACTGGCTGGATTGGGACAACCTTAGAGCTAAAGTAAAAAATGGCATAAGGAACGCTACTTTAATAGCAGTGGCTCCCAATGCCAACATTGGTTTGGTGGCAGGAACTACTCCAGGAATTGACCCAAGATTTGCCCAAGTGTTTTCAAGAAACAAAATATCAGGCAAGTATCTTGATATAAACCATAATTTAGTTACCGAGTTGAAAAATATGAACTTATGGAATATGGTGAAAGAAAAAATTATTGAGCTGCAAGGAGACATTTCAACCATAGAAGAAATTCCACCGCACATAAGGGAAGTTTACAAAACGTCTTTTTTAGTTTCGCCTTACGCTTTCATAGAGGTGGCAGCCAGAGCCCAAAAATGGGTTGACCAGGCATTGTCCAGAAATATGTATTTGGAAGACCGCGACATTGAAAAAACAATGGATATATACTTTACCGCTTGGAGAAAGGGATTGAAATCAACTTATTATTTACACATGAAACCCAGGCACACTGCAGAACAAAGCACAGTTGAGGTAAACAAGTCAACTAAAATTGGAAAAAACGGATTTGCTTCAGTATTCAAATTTGAAAAGACTGAGCAGGCCCTAAATATGGTTAATATTTCTGGTGGTATGACAGTTCAACCTCCTAATATTTCTCAAAACACAAATGCTGTAAAAGTTGTTTTAGAAAAGTCGCAAGAACAAATTATCGTTCAAAAACCACTTAATATTCCAGTAGACGAGGCATCAAAACAAATTTTTTCTAAGGTACAAACACAAATGCCAATAGAAAAACCAGTGCCATCAGATACGACAGAGAAACATTTTCACACAAAAATAGTTGACGGGAAAGTTTATAAAATCCATATGCCCACCGACCCGCAGGAAAAGTTCCTCTGTGACGGATGCCAGTGATGAGAATCTAGAATTTAGTATCTAGAAGTTAGAATATTAAAATTAGAATATGCCAGAAAATATTGAATTACAGCCAAATCCGGGATATGAATCTGAAAAAGTAGAAATTAAAAAAGAAAAGAAAAGGGAATTAACTAATCAAGAAAAGTTATTGAACGAAATTTTAGGAAAAAAGGAAGATGACCCTCTTATTTCTATTATTAACGAAGAACAAAGGCAAAAACTTAAAGAGCAAATTGACTTAGTTTTAGGAAAACTTACCAGCAGAGAAAGAGAAGTTATTAAATTACGATACGGTTTAGGAGATGATGGGCAAGCTCATACATTAGAAGAAATTGGTAATATATTCGGAGTTCACAAAGGAACTATCCGTCAAAACCAAGTTAGAGCAATGAGAAAATTGGAACATCCTTCTATAAAAAAGTTTTTAAAACAATTTTTGGACTAATAAATTAATTAGGATAAATACAAAAACATGATCTTAGGAAAAGCTTCGCCAGAGGATATGAATCTTCACCCAATGAAATACCAGTGGGCCCACGATTTGTATTTGCAGGCGGTTAGAAACACCTGGTTTCCCCATGAGATTGCCTTAAAAGAAGATTTGGAAGACTGGGTAAAAATGACAGAAGACGAAAGGCATGCCGTAAAATTTACCATGGCCTTTTTTAATCCTGCCGAATTGATTGTCAACCGATCAATTGCTCTTGGCATCTACCCTTATTTAAAATCGCCAGAATGCCACTTGTATCTGGCAAAGCAAATGTGGGAAGAGGCAAATCATTGTGTTGCCTTTGAATATGTATTGGAAACTTTTCCCTTTGACCGCGAAAAAATTTTTAATTTGCATTTGGAGACCCCTTCAATGATTGAAAAGGAAAAATTTGTGATGAAATATCTAAAGAGAATGACAGAAGAAAAGCTGGACATTGAAACACCGGAGGGTAAAAAAGATTTCATAAGAAATCTTGTGGCAACAAATATAATTATGGAAGGCATCTGGTTTTATTCTGGTTTTATGGTGTCATTGTCATTCAGGCAAAGAAACCAATTAAGAAACTTTGGCTCAATGATTGACTGGGTTTTGAGAGACGAAAGTTTGCACCTAAAATTTGGCATATACCTTGTCCAGACGATATTAGAAGAAAATATAGAACTGCTTGTAGAAAATTTTGCCAATGAGATTAAGCAGCTGGTGATTGATGGGGTGAATATTGAAACGGCATATAATAAAGATTTGTTTCCCAACGGTATTTTAGGGTTGAACGCTGACTATGTAAATCAGTACGTCCAATATGTTGCCGACCGAAGATTGCAAGAGCTAGGCTTACCCAAGCAATATAATGTAACCAATCCGGCAAAATGGATGTCAACTGCCACTGATGTTCTTGAATTGGTAAATTTCTTTGAACAGCAAAACACCAAATACGAAGTAGATTCTGGCCATAGTTCAAAATAATTTGAAAATATAATTGTTTGTGGTATATTAAAATACAAGATAATACTAGTATTGTACTGGTGTTATCCCTCGAGGTTCTTTTTATGGAGGGGTCAACATGTTTGGTAGCAACTCAAGCGACGGCGTTTTCATTGCAGCAAACGCAATCATGCTTTTCATTGATGAGAAGATTGAAGAAAACAAAAATGAGCCTAACTTGATCAAGGTTCTTTCTCAGATAAGAGAAAGGGCGAGAGAATTCAGGGATATGTCTGAAGATGATGATATTAGTGAAATTCCTTCTTTAAAAAGAGCACCGTGAAACTAATAAGCCTTTGCTAACTATTAGCAAAGGCCTTTTTATTGAATAAAATTGTAAAAGCGGTGAAAATACATTACCATTTATAATATGCTAAATTTAGGGATTAGAATTGAAGAAATTCCTAAAATTGGACAAGCTTACCAAAAAAGATTGAAAAAATTAGGTATTGAAACTATTGAAGACCTGCTTTTTTATTTTCCCAGTCGCTACGAAGATTTCTCAAATATTATTCCAATAGAAAAGGTAAAATTGGGAAGTACTGTGTGCGTACAAGGAAAAATTGTGGAAGTTAAACACAGAAGAACTTTTAAAAAATTGATGGATATTACTGAAGTAATTATTGAAGACCAAACCGGCTCTGTGAAGGCTTTATGGTTCAACCAGCCCTATTTGGCAAAATCGTTAAAAGAAAATGATTTGTTTTGCCTGGCAGGAAAAGTCAGTTTGGGTAAGGATGGAATTTACTTAAATAACCCCATCCACGAAAGAGTTAATAAAGACAACAAATTGATTCATACTGGAAGAATAGTACCAGTTTATCCTGAAACTAAAGGATTAACGTCACGTTGGCTAAGATTTATTATTAAACCGCTCCTCGCTAATTTTTATAGTAAAGTGCCTGAGATTCTGCCGCTAGAAATTTTAAAAAAGTATAGATTTTTACCAATTAAAAAATCAATTTGGCAAATTCACTTCCCTGATTCTTTGGAATTGGCTAATGCTGCCAAGTCAAGATTTACCTTTGAAGAATTGTTTTTTCTTGAGCTTTTCGTACTGAAAGAAAAATTCAGGTTAATGCAAACAAAAGCGCCGGCCTGTCCTATGGACGTTGAGCTAATGAAAAAATTTACCAGTTCTTTACCTTTTAAACTTACTGACTCTCAAAAGCAGTGCAGTTACCAGATATTAAAAGATTTGGAAAAATCAGTACCGATGTCCAGATTACTTGAAGGAGACGTAGGGTCAGGCAAAACCGTGGTGGCGACTATGGCGGCCCTGAGCGTCGTAAAGAATGGTTATCAAGTTGCTTTTATGGTTCCCACCGAAATTTTAGCCAAGCAACATTTCAAAAGCATAACAGAATTGTTGAGGAATTTTAATCTGAAAATAGGTCTTTCTACAAGTAAAGAAGGTAGAATTTATAAAGATAAAGAAACCTACCAAACTTCAAAAAAAAGCTTGTTGGAGGATTTAAAAAACGGCCAAATTGATATTATCATAGGCACCCATTCTTTGATACAAAAAGGAGTTGAATTTAAACAGTTGGCTCTGGTTGTGATTGACGAGCAGCACCGCTTCGGCGTAGAACAACGTTCTCAGCTTGTTAAAAATGATAAATTGTTTCCTCATTTACTCAGCATAACCGCTACGCCGATTCCCAGAACCTTGGCACTGACTGTTTATGGTGATTTAGATTTATCTTTAATAAAAGAAATGCCAAAAAACAGAAAAAAAGTAAAAACAGTTATTGTTCAACCAAACGACAGAAAAAAAGCTTATGAATTTATAAGAAAAGAAGTTAAAGAAGGGAAAGGAGTTTTTGTTATCTGTCCAAGAATAGAAGTTAGAAGTTTTAAGTTGGAAGTTGGAATAAAAAATCCTAATATTAGAGTAAGAACATGGGATGATGTTAAGGCGGTGAAAGATGAATACCAAAAGCTATCAAAAGATATCTTTCCTGACTTAAGAATAACAATGATGCATGGCAAAATGAAGCCAAAAGAAAAAGAAATGATAATGCAAGACTTCAAAAAAGGTCAGATTGATATTTTAGTTTCTACATCTGTGGTTGAAGTTGGTGTTGATGTGCCAAGGGCAACAATAATGATGATTGAAGGTGCTGAAAAATTCGGTTTGGCGCAACTGCATCAATTCAGAGGAAGGGTTGGCAGGTCAGATATGCAATCATACTGTTTTTTATTTACTACTTCACCCGATCACCTTAATAGAAAGCGATTAAAAGCAATAGTTAGTTCAAACAACGGTTTTGAGTTGGCTCAAAAAGATTTGGAGATTAGGGGACCCGGCCAACTTTATGGAACACAGCAATGGGGCATTCCGGATATTGCAATGCAAGGACTTTCTGATATATTGTTAGTAGAAAAAACAAGGAATGCAGCAAAAAAAATCCTGGAAAATGATCCGGTTTTGCAGAATTACCCCTTACTCAGAGAAAAAGTAAGCCGGTTTGGGCAAAGAATACATTTAGAATAGATACTTAAAAATACCCTAATTTGTAAAGCTTTACAAATTAGGGTATTTTTTAATTGAGTTTTTAAGATTGCCAAAGTTATTTTCTTAGTTTTTCAGTTACCCAAAAACCCATATATTTTCCTAACATTAAACGAATTTGAGCTTCTAATGCTGGTAATGAACCAAAGATAATTAAAATGACCGGTAAAAATATCCATTGCAGGAAAATAGCTACTTTTTTGAACTGACTTCTGCCTTTTGGCATGCGGGGCAATAATAAAGTGCTTAGAACAGCGGAAATAAAAACGCCTATTAAAGAAATGGTCATAATCCTGCTGGTTAAAATGGGCAAGTTGAATGATAGAATAGTAAAATTAAATTTTTCTCCACCCAACCATATTGGCAGCCAACCTAATAAAAAGAGCAAAAGAGCTGCGGTTGCCCATGACCAGTATCCGTCAATTAAGGTAAAAAGGTGTGAAATTTTGCGCCAGATGGATACCTTTTTATTTTGTAAAAAACCGAAAATAACGTAAGGAATTTCAGCACATCCCCAAGCCCAACGTTTTTGTTGCCTGTATTGATTGACAATGGTTTTAAAAATATTTGGCGAATCCACTGCATCCATTGAAACCAAATAATACATAGGCATCACCCGGTAATCTCCGTTATAATGAAGGTAGGCCCGCCAGAAAATCCTGCTGTCGTCGTAGACTACGTTTGATGGGTATCCTACCTCAAAAAATACTTTACCCGGAATGGCATGAGAAGAATAAGTGGTAAGTTTTTCCGATCTCTCTTGTTGAATAATTTGCCAAAAGGTGTTTGAGCAGGAAACAATTCTGGAAAGGAAAGAAGCCTCCCAAATATTATTATTGTAAACAGGGATGGGCTGATAGCTGACTCTAGTGGGATTTTTTTGGGTCAGATAATGCCAGGTTAAGCAAGAAAAATATTGGGGATAGACCTTTGTGTCAACGTCAAAAGTGGAAACTAAAATATTCTCATGGGGGATTTTTAAAAAATCAACTATTTGGCTTTGTGCCTTTTTGCCTGCATAGGCTACGTTTGAGCCCTTTCCCGCTATCTCGCCCTCAATACTTTGGGGATGAATTACAGTGAGAAACTTAAAAAACCTATCGGCGTATTCTTTTTCTATTTTTTTTGCCAATTCTTCAAAACTTTTTCCTGCCCTTTCTTCAACTGCCAATACAACAATCAGCTTCTCTTTTGGATAATCTGAGCTTACCAACGAATTAAGACTTTCTTTTATTATTTTTTCACCTTCTTTATAAGTAGGCAGAATGACTAAATGATAAATCTTTCTCCAGTCTCTGATTTGTCCTGATTTATCCGGCTGCCTTGAGTCGGCAGAATTTGTTAAAGAGGATTTTACTTTCTTTAACTCTAAAAGCCAATTTGTTTTCATATGCTTTCTGATTTTTAGGTACCCGGTGATTTGGTGCAGAGAAAAATAAAAAACCCTTAGCAGATAATAAAAGCAGAAAATTATAATAAAAATTGCCACCCAGAAGGGCAGGAGCCATGAAAAAACAAAGACTCCCACAAGAGTCCCTAAACTTATCACGCCAGGTAAAATTTCCAGAGATCGGTAAAGTATCCTGTGGTGTCTCTCTTTAATGTCACTGGCTTTTGAGATTTCTAAATAGTCTTTTTTCTCCATTTGAGTAAAAAATAGCGGCCCTGTCGGGATTTGAACCCGAGTTCTCGCCTTGAAAGAGCGATGTCCTAAACCAAGCTAGACGACAGGGCCATTGTTTAAGTAATCTTATCAATATTCTATGTTAAAAATTGAAATAATTCAAGATTTCAGATAGTATAACACTTAGTATAACACTATGCGAATTTTGGCAATAGAAACATCCTGCGATGACACGGGAATCGCAATTCTTGATGTAAAAAATAAAAAATTTACCGTATTGTCAAATATCGTTTCTTCACAAAAAATCCATAAAAAATATGGCGGAGTTTTTCCTATGATGGCAAAAAGAGAACACCAAGCCAATTTGGTGCCAGTTTTAATGCAATCATTAAAACTGGCCAAATTGCTAAATTCACCCGATGATAAACATCGGGTGTCTGGTGTTAGTCACCGGGCAAAATTCAAAATTGTTGAAAAAATCTTAGAAAGAGAATCCGAATTGTTAAAACAATTACAGCCATTTTTAAAGAAATACAAAAAACCAGATATTGACTTAATTGCAGTAACCCACGGCCCGGGGCTTGAGCCCTGTCTGTGGGTGGGAGTTAATTTTGCCAGAGTGCTTTCATATGTGTGGGATATTCCTCTTATTCCTGTAAACCATATTGAAGCACATATTCTCGTTAATTTCCTATCAACGAGGTCCGACCTCGTTGATAGATTTCCAGCTGTGGCTTTGGTTGTTTCTGGGGGACACACACAACTCATTTTGATGAATGGTGTTGGAAAATACAAAATAATTGGGGAAACACGAGACGACGCTGCTGGCGAATGTTTTGATAAATGCGCCAAAATTTTAGGCCTTGGTTATCCCGGAGGACCTATTATTTCACAGTTGGCGAAGGAATTAAAAAAAGACATATACCTACAAAATAGACGGTCGTCAACTTTACAAGTACAGCTTCCTAGGCCGATGATACGTACTAAAGATTATGACTTTAGTTTTTCTGGATTAAAAACCGCAGTGCTATATTTACATAAAGATTTAAAAAACAAATACTTCTATACTTCCAAGTATAGAAGCATTGTGAAGGAGTTGTGTTGGGAGATACAGCAGGCGATTATTGATGTTTTAGTTAAAAAGACTATAAAAGCGGTAAAAGATTTTAATGCAAAAACAATCATTTTGGGCGGCGGGGTTTCGGCGAATGATGAATTAAGAAAACAATTAAAAGAAAAAATCCAAAGCGATATGCCTAATACTCAATACTTAATACCAGATACTGCATTGTCCACTGACAATGCACTTATGATTGCCGTTGCCGGATACTTTCATAGAAGTGACACTAAAGATTGGCAGAAAATCAAAGCCAACGCAAATTTACGAATATCTTAAACTGTGATAAAATTCAAAAATATGGAAATTTCGGGTCCCTACGACCCAAAGCAGGTTGAGGATAAAATCTATAAGCTATGGGAGGACAGCGGTTTTTTTAATCCTGATAATTTAAAAACTAAAGGCAAGAAAAATTTTGTTACCCCAATTGCTCCTCCAAACATAACCGGCGAACTCCATATGGGGCACGCTCTTGAACTGACAATGCAGGATATTTTAGTGAGAATGAAAAGAATGCAGGGTTATAAAACTTTATGGATACCCGGCATAGATCACGCGGGCATTGCCGCTCAAAATGTAGTTGAAAAACAGCTTAAAAAAGAGGGTTTGACCCGCCATGATTTAGGAAAAGAAAAGTTTTTACAAAGAATCGAGGAATGGAAAGATAAGTATGGAACAGCTATATTGGAACAATTTAAAAAACTTGGCATTTCAGTTGACTGGACAAGGACAAGATATACCAGAGACAAGGGTTATGAAAAAGCGGTTATTGAAGCTTTTAAAAAATATCAAAAAAAAGGATGGATTTACAAAGGATACAGAGTTATTAACTGGTGTGTGCGTTGCGGAACAGGTATTTCTGATTTGGAAGTTAATTACGTATCTGAAAAAGGAAAACTTTATTATATAAAATATGGTCTTTTTACTCTTGCTACAGCAAGACCAGAAACAAAGCTGGGCGATACAGCTTTGGCTGTAAATCCAAATGACAGACGCTATAAAAATTACATTGGCAAAGAATTAGAAATTGAATCGGTAGATAATAATATTTCAAAAGACCTGCCGCCAAAGATTAAAAAAATAAAAATAAAAGTTGTGGCAGATAAAGCAGTTGACCCTAAATTTGGTACAGGAATAATCAAAGTTACACCTGCCCACGACCTAACAGATTTTGAAATATCACAAAGGCATAATTTACCTCTAATAAAAATCATTAATGAACAGGGTAGAATGAACGAAAATGCGGGCACGAGATACAAAGAAATGAAGGTTTTGGAAGTTAGAGAGCAAATAATAAAAGACCTTGAAAAAATAGGCCTTTTGGAAAAAACAGAAGATTACCAGCATAATATTGCCAAATGTGACAGATGCGATTCTGTTATTGAGCCGTTGCCATCTGACCAATGGTTTTTAAAAAATTCCGAACTGGCAAAGTTAGCCAAAGAAGCTATAACCAAAAAAAAGGTTTTGATACAGCCAAAAAGCTGGGAAAACATTGCATTAAGATGGATTGAAAATATGAAAGACTGGAATATATCCAGACAGTTATGGTGGGGACACAAAATACCAGTTGAAGGCGAAGAAGATGTTTTGGATACTTGGTTTTCTTCTGCTCTCTGGCCATTTGCTATTTTAGGATGGCCCGAAAAAACAAAAGACCTGAAAAGTTATTATCCCACTGATTTTATTACTTCAGACAGGGGTATATTGTTTTTATGGCAGATAAGGATGATATTTTCCGGAGAGTTTTTTACCGGTAAGGCGCCCTTTAAGAAGGTTTACATTCACCCGACTGTTTTGACAAAAGATGGTAAAAGAATGTCAAAATCTTTAGGAACAGGTATAGACCCAGTTAGTCTTATTGAAAAATATGGAGCAGATGCCTTAAGGTTTGGTTTGGCTTATCAAAATACCGGAGTGCAAGACTTGAAGTTTGGCGAAGACCACATATTAATGGGCAAAAAATTTGCCAACAAATTTTGGAATATAACAAAATATGTTTTGATAAAAATTGGCAGTGAAAAAATAGAAATTAAAAAATTAAAGTCATCTGCGCCAATAGCTAAAAAAATGGATAAATTGTCAAAAACAACACTTGAGAAAATAGAAAATCTTAAATTTGGAGAGGCAGCCCACGATTTGTACGACTTTATATGGCATAAAATTGCTGACAAATATATTGAAGAAACCAAAGATAAAAATGATAATGAAACTAAAGAAACTTTGGCTTATTTATTAATTACATCCTTAAAGATTTTGCATCCCTTTATGCCTTTTATAACAGAAGAAATTTATCAAAAATTACCCATAAAAGATAAAAAACAATGTTTGATGATAGAACAGTTACCAAAATAAAATTATGGATTTAGCCTTTAGAATTCCTCTATATGTATTATTTGGTATTTTTCCCAGTTTAATTTGGCTTTTTTATTATTTAAAAAAAGATGTGCATCCCGAGCCCAAAAGAATGATTTTGGAGGTTTTTTTGTACGGGGTTTTGGCCACTGTGCCGGTATTTCTTTTGGAAACGCAGCTTTCTGGATTATTACAGCAGTTGCAGTACTTTGAATTTTTTATCAGATTTAGCTTCATAACAGATATATTAAAATGGTTTGTGGTTATTGCCTTAACTGAAGAATTACTTAAGTACTTGGCAGTAAAATTGATTGTTTTAAAAAGACAAGAATTAGACGAGCCCTTAGACATTATCCTTTATATGATTGTAGTGGCCCTGGGGTTTGCCGCTTTAGAAAATATCTTGTATTTATTTTCGCCGATAGACAGTTTATCTTTAAACAACATTGTTAAAACAACAATTTCCATAAGCTTTATTCGTTTTATTGGAGCCACTTTTTTACATACGCTTTGCTCAGGCATACTGGGCTATTTTTTGGCAGTGTCTTTTCTTTATCTCAAAAAAAGATTACTATTAACTGTGATGGGGATATTTACGGCGGTATTCTTGCACGGATTGTACAATTTTTCTATAATAACATTGGATGATCCTTTAAACCTAATAATCCCGATGGTTATGATTGTTGCCTTGGCGGCATTGTTGGTTCAAGCTTTTAATAATGTGAAAAAATTAAAAAGTATATGCAAAATTTAGATATTAGAATATTAGGTGTTAGATATTGGAGACTTACTAACACCCAAAACCTAACACCCAAAACCTAATTTATGATAAGGAAAACAAAAATAAAGAAAGAATCATCTTCTCTAAAAATTACCGGAGAGATAAAAACTTCATTAAACGATAATATTGAGAAAAACAATATATTTGATTCAGATGGCGAATTGGTGGTGGACGTTTTTGAGACCAACTCAGATTTTGTTGTTTTGACTGCTATTGCCGGAGTCAGGATACAAGATTTAGACATTGCCGTGGAAAAAGACATGATAGTAATAAAAGGGCAGAGAGCTAATCCTGATGATAGCTTGCAAAAGAAATATTTTTACCAAGAATGCTACTGGGGCCCTTTTTCAAAAAAAATAGTGTTGCCTGAAAATATAAATACCAAAGCTGCCAACGCCCAGATAGACAAGGGTATCCTAACAATTAAAATACCTAAGATTGAAACCGAAAAATCACAACAAGAGAACGTGGAATTATCGTAAAAAACCATTGCAAAGTCATTGCGAGGTCGGACCTCACAATGGCTATTGGAAGGTCTAACTCAGCAATATCTTTAAAAAAACAGCCTCGCTTAGCGAGGCTGTTTTTTATGTGCCCTCGGCAGGACTCGAACCTGCAACCTTTTCAGGATAGCGTCCTAAGCGCTACGTGTATTCCAATTCCACCACGAGGGCAAAAGAACTGTCGGACAGATATTCCAATTCCGCCACAGGAGCTTGCCTTATACTATACTAAAACCACAAAAAAACAAACCCCGCAGCGTTTGTAATACTATTTTTGAATTTTAAACTTTATCAAGTGCCAAGCAGCGACTTTACAATGGCAGTTGCAAAATTTGCCAAAAGCCCAACGGCTACCCCAACAATAGCCCATATAAGAGTTTTGTTTGCCGATTGTATTTTGGAAGGATCGCCCCGAGCAGTTAAATACATTATTCCAGCAATTATAAAGATTATTATAACAAGCCCGTAAAAAACATTCCAAAATATCCCTATTAATCTACCAAGGATTCCTACTATCATATCCGGTGGGTTTTGAGCTTGGATAACAAAGGGAAGCGCCAACAGAATCAATATAGATAATAAAAGTAATTCTTTTTTCGTTAATGTTTTAAAATAATTTTTCATTTTATTTTTAAAATTGTGATTTAAAAAGCCCCAAATAATAGTGCTTTTTGTACGATACTTGTCACCGACCAAGCTAATATCATTACCGCTGCCCCTACTAGCCCCCAAAGAACCATTTTTCTTGCCTCTGACACCTTGGTTGGCTCTCCCTGGGCAGTTAAAAACTTAAAACCGGCAAGAACAAACATTATCGTAACAAATGCTCCGCCTACAATCCAAAGAAGAGTCAAGATAATGGTTAGGACATTTGTGACCATTTGGGAAAATAGAATCGGAGGATTTCCACCAAACGGATCTTTTGGTTGAGCTAAACTAAAAAAAGGAGATATTAACAAAAAAGTTATTAAAAATAGTGAAAATATTTTTTTATTCATTAAAAAAGCACACCGAAAATTTAAAAATAACTAAACGCCTATTTGAATTCTAACCACCGCTATTACCGACCAAGCCAACACAATTACTGCCGCTCCAACCAAGCCCCATACTACAGCATGCCTTGCATCAGCTAATTTGGTTGGGTCACCCTGAGCCGTTAAAAACTTAAACCCGGCAGTTACAAACATTATAACGACAAATGCGGCAGCTACGATCCACAAAATAGTCAATGCTGTCTGTACAAGACCAAGAACAAGCAGAAGAATAGAACCTCCAAAAACACCAGGCTGCGCCAAACTAACAAAAGGGAAAACCAATAGAGCAGCTAAAACAGATAAAATAACTAATTTTTTGTTCATTAGCAAACAATCAACTCCGTTAAAAGAAAAGTAAACTAAAATTCTGTGGTATTTGATAAAAGCTGGTACCAACTTACGGGATTTTAATGGATATAAACTCTTAACGGAGTTGATTTTGAAATTAAGCGTCTAAACGCCTGGAAGCATGTTCCTGAGTATGAATACTATTGACCAGGCAATCAAAGCTACAATTACTCCTACCATTCCATATATTACGGAAGTTCTGGCTGTTTTCACTGCTTCTGGCTCGCCTCCGGCGGTAGCGAATTTAAAGCCGGCAATGACGAACATTATTATGAAAAAAGCTACAGCCGCAGGCCAAAGAATGCTGAATATGGCATCAATAAGTTGTCCAACAGTTAGACCGGGGACTATATTAGGTGGAGGACCTGGATTAAAAGCAAAAACAGAAAATGGTAAGGCCAGTGAAGCAATCAAAGCAGATGAAATAATTAATTTTTTATTCATTTATTTCCCCCCCACTAACTTTGCTCTTATACATGTTTTAATAGTATATCAAAAGAGCAAAGTTAGTGGGGGATGGATTATTTTTAATTGAATTTCGACCTTTATTATTTTATATTAATCTTTTTTAAAAACTTCTTCAAGTTAATAAATAATTATTGTAAAGCTATACGCCGCCTCCGCCACCTATACTATCTCAGTCACTTAGTGCCTAAAATATATTTTATAAGGGCAATCAAGGCAGCAGCTGACAAAGCAATGGCTGCTCCTATTACAGCGTATAACAAAGCCTTATGGGCTTTTTGTAATTGTCCTGGGTCACCCCGAGATGTTAAATAGAGAATTCCTGACCAAATAAACATAATTACAGCCAATCCTCCGACAAGACTTGCTATGAAATTAGCAATAGCGCTTATAAGGGCTTCAAAAGTCTTAACGCCAGCGGGATTGGGAAGAGTGATTTGGGCAGAAGCCGAAACGGAAACAAGCAACAAGACACAAGAAACAAGAAAAATAATAATTTTTTTCATTTTATTTTTTCAAAAACAACAAAGCATAATGATAATCTCCGGCCGCAAACTCTTTTTTAAGTGAAAAACCAATAATTTCTGCTATTTTTTTTACCTCATCCGGGCTTACCAGATTTTCTTTCTGGTTAAAGTGAGTCTTTTTTAGCCAGTCTATCACCAAAAGCTCTCCAGCTGGTTTTAATACTCTTTTTGCTTCTTTCATTATAGCAGCTTTATTTTCTGATTGGAACAAGACGTTGGGGATTAATACTACATCTAAGGAGTTGTCTTTTAAGGTAGATCCCTTATTGGCTTCTAAATCACAAAGGATAGTTTTAACATTATTGATTTTTTCTATGGATAATTTGCCTTTTAAAGCTGATAGTTTTTCTTCTTGAATGTCTAAAGCGTATACCACGCCCCTTTTCAGCTTTTTGGCTAAAGCAATGGCAAACATGGCAGAACCGCAGCCAAATTCAGCTGCCAACATGCTTTCTTTCAAATCAAGCTGGTTTAAAATTTCACCTACTTTTAAAAAATCAGCCACTTTACGAGAATTTAGAATTTAGTATCTAGAAGTTAGAATAGAATGTAGAATACAGGATTCAATATTCCAGATTCGATTCCAGCTACAAGCTACAAGATTCAATGTTCAATTTAATTATAGCAAATCTCCAAAATAATAAGTTGTGGATAAGTATGTTTAGTAAATGTTTAAATCCCTTTATTATACAAATATTATACAAAAGAGCCCGAGGCGACTTTATCTGCTGCATCTAATCTCATTATTCTTACTCCTTGGGTTGCTCTGCCAATTACCGATATAGATTTTATAGGCGTTCTAATTACCTGGCCTTTTTGCGATATGACTATTAAATCATCTTCTTCGGTTAGTTCATCTAAGATGCAGGAAAAAACGATGGTGCCAGTTTTGGCAGTGATTTTGGCTGTTTTTATACCCGAACCGCCTCTTTTTTGAATTCTGTATTGAGAGATTTCAGTTCTTTTGCCGTAACCATTATTCATTACCACCAACAAATACTGCTTGCTCTTTTTTACATTTTGCCGCCCTTGACGAGCCTCGCTTTCGGCGGGCGATTTGGGATCTAAGGTTTGAGCTTGAATAACATCCATGGCAATAACCTCATCACCCTTTTTTAGGTGTATGCCCCTAACTCCGGCAGCTGACCTGCCCATTGGCCTGATATCTTTTTCTTTAAATCTAATAGACAGACCATTTTTAGTTACCAGCATGATATCGTCTTGACCACTGGTTTTTATGGCTTTTTTCAACAAATCTCCCTTTTCCAGTTTAATGGCAATAATGCCGCTCCTTCTTACATTGTCAAATTCCTCCAAAGATGTCTTTTTTATTCTGCCGTTTTTAGTAACCATCACTAAATATTTTTCAGGATTTATCTTGTCAGGTTGTGTTTTGGGCTTAGTGACTAAAGACAAAACTTTTTCGTTGTTTGATATTTCCAAAAAATTAGAAAGTCCTCTGCCTCTGGCTACCCTGGTGCCTTCTGGGATTTCGTAGACCTGGGTTTGGAATACTTTTCCCGAATCGGTGAAAAAAAGCAAATTATCGTGGGTGGAGACAACCAGGAAGTGCTCTACAATATCTTCTTGCATTGTTTTCATGCCCATAATTCCCTTGCCGCCCCTTTTTTGGATTTTATAAGTTGAGGGATTGATTCTCTTTATGTATCCGCCAGTAGTTAAAGTAATAATGGTGTCTTCTAAAGGCACTAAATCAATTTCAGTTATTTCACCCAGCTTTTGCTTTATCACTTTTGTTCTCCTTTTATCGCCGAACTTCTCTTTTAATTCTTGTAATTCTTTTTTGATTAAAACCTTTAATTTTTCCGGGCTTTTTAAAATAGCAGTCAATTCTTTGATTTTTTCCAGTATCTCCTTTAATTCATCGGCTATCTTTTTCCTTTCAAGGCCGGCTAAAGTTTGCAATTTCATCTCTAAAATGGCTACTGCCTGCCTTTCTGTAAGCTTGAATTTTTTAATTAAATTATTTTTTGCGTCTTCGCGGTCTTTTGACTTTTTAATTAAATTTATTACGGCATCAATATTTTTTAGAGCCACCATTAGTCCCTCTAATATATGGGCCCTTTCCTTGGCCCTTTCCAAATTAAATTTTGTTCTTCTGGTGATAACCTCTGTGCGATGTTTTATAAAATATTTTAAAACATCTAAAATTGAAAGGATTTCAGGCTGAATACCGTCAACTAAGGCCAATAAATTCAAGTGAAAAGTTTTTTGCAGGTTGGTGAATTTGTACAACCTGTTTAAAACCCGCTGAGGTTCAAACCCTCTTTTAATGTCAATTACAATGCTCATTCCTTGCCGGTCTGACAAATCCTTAATGTCTCTGATGCCTTCAATCTTTTTTTCTGAAACCAAGTTTGCCATTTCTTCCACTAAGCTGGATTTTAGCACTTGATAAGGAATTTCGGTAACTATAATTTGCTCTGCACCGTCCTTTTTTTCCACTACCTCCGCCTTTCCTCTCATAATAATTGAGCCTTTTCCTTGAGAGTAGGCGGCAATAATTTCTTTTTGGTCGTAAATGATGCCTCCAGTGGGGAAGTCAGGTCCTTGGATGAACTGGAACAAGTCAGGGGTTTGGGCTTTTGGGTTATCAATTAAAAAAATAATAGCATCCACCAATTCCGATAAGTTATGGGGCGGAATGTTGGTTGCCATGCCAACGGCAATTCCCAAAGAGCCGTTTAACAAAAGCTGGGGCAGGGGTGAAGGCAGAACGGTCGGTTCTTTTCTTGTGCCATCGTAGTTATCTGTAAAATTAACAGTGTCTTTCTCAATGTCTTTAAGCATTTCCTCTCCTATCTTTGATAACTTAGATTCGGTGTAACGACTGGCTGCCGCTCCATCCCCGTCTAAACTGCCGAAATTGCCTTGAGGAGCAATTAAAGGGTAGCGCAGGTTAAAATCCTGTGCCATTCTGACCAAGCTGTCATAAATAGCCATGTCTCCGTGAGGATGATATTTTGACATGACCTCACCGACCACCGCTGCGCACTTGCGGAATTTTGCGCTGGCGCCTAAACCTAGCTCATGCATCGCATACAGAATTTTTCTGTGTACTGGCTTTAATCCGTCTCTAACATCAGGAAGCGCCCGAGCCACAATCACTGACATGGCATAGTCAATGTATGATTCTTTGAGTTCTTCAACTACCTCTCTTTTACTTATTTTTCCAACATTAGCATTTTGTGGTTTTTCTGCCATTTTTATTTTATTTGTTTTTACGATAATACCTATTCACACTTTCTGTCCGACCGGACAGAAAGTGTGAACATAGCTTATTTGTTCTTTTGATGATACCAAGGGTCCCAGAGGGACCCAGCCCATAGATTTATTATTAGTTAATATTTAAATAAATCTTTATCTTGGAATATATCACCCGATTCTTCTGAAGTAAAACTGCTGATATCTTCATTTGGTAGATTAATTCCTGCGTCAGGCGCACTACTGTTAAATTCTGGACCTTCAATATTAACATCGGAAAAATCAATTGATTTTATTGATCGGCTTATTTTGGAAAAGTTTCTTTTGGTGAGTACTATGGCAAAAGAACCCATAATTAGAGCCGAAATAATTATAATTGTAAAAAAAATAGATTTTTTTTGCTCTTCTGGTAAACCCCGCAATGTCAATACAAAATTTTTTATTTTTTTGTACATAATATCCAATCACACTTTCTGTCCCATGGGACAGAAAGTGTGATTATAGTTTATTAGTTCTATGGTTTTAAAACCACTATTTCCGTTTGCCCTTCTTTTGGCAGGGTGCTAAGTTTTACGGTAAATTTATCTTGCGCTTCAATGGAATTTTTACCCATTGCCTTTAAGAATTTTTCTAACCCATCTAACTTGAATTTTAATTTAGGCAAAGAGTAGTGCATTGGGATTACAACCTTCGGTTCTATTTGACCTATTATTTTTTGAGATTCTCCTGCATCAATGGTGTAAATTCCGCCGACTGGAATCATTAAAATATCTACGGCACCGATTTTTTCTAACTGCTCGTCAGTCAATTGTTTTTGGCCTAAGTCTCCCAAGTGGCAAAATTTCATTCCTTCTGCCTCAACGGTATAAATGGTATTTAAACCCCTTTCTTTTCCCTCCTTATCGTCATGAAAAGAATGAATGCCTTTTATAAACACTTCTTTTATCTCGTACTCGCCAGGCCCTTCAATTATAAAAGGATTGCCTTTTACCGCCCCTACATTATTATGGTCTTGGTGTTGGTGGGTCACAAGCAAAATATCGGCCTCAAAATTAGGCATTCTTAATCCAATGTCTGAAAATGGGTCAATTACAATATTAGCTGAATTGTCTTTTCCATTAGAAACTGAAACTTGAAAACAGGCCTGCCCGGCCCACACAATTTTAGCCACAGATAGATTTTAGGTGTTGGGTTTTGGGTGTTAGTAAATACGAAACGTATCTAATATCTAACACCAAGCACCTAACACATATTTTAATATTTTATCATAAATTATTATTAACTTCAATATAATAAAAATAATAAAAACGGTTGCAAAAAAATCAATTATAATGTATTATACTGATTATTATGTTAAATATGACCAAGGAAAATACCGCTAAAAAATTAGAGGAGGGACTGACTATGCTGTCGGTGGGGTCTTTGGTTGAAGGAAAGATTGTGGCACGGGACAGATCATCTCTTTTTGTTGATTTAGGCTCTCAGGGAGGCACCGGTATTATTTACGGCAAGGAATTTTACCAAGTGAAAGATGCCATTAAAAACCTAAACATTGGGGACACGGTTCATGCTAAGGTCGTTGAGTTGGAAAACGAAGATGGCTATGTTGAACTTTCCCTGAAAGATGCCATGGAAGACATAAGCTGGCAAAAACTTAAAGATATGAAGCTAAAAGAAGAAATTATAAGCGTGAAAATTACAGGAGTAAACAAGGGAGGATTGCTTAGCAGCATTAACGGTATACCTGCTTTTTTGCCAGTTTCGCAGCTGTCTCCGGAAAATTATCCAAGGGTTGTTGATGCCGACAAGCAAAAGATTTTAAAAGAGCTGCAAAAATTCATTGGTAAAACTTTGGAAGTAAAAATACTGGATTTGTTGGCTCAGGAAAACAAGCTTATACTGTCTGAAAAAGCAAAAACAGAGCAGGTATTAAAAGAAATTCTTAAAGATTATAAAAAAGGAGATATTGTTGAAGGAAAAATAACCGGCATCGCCGATTTTGGGGTATTTATTAAGTTTCCTTTACCCTCCCAAGTTTTGCCAGATGAAAATTCAAAGAGTATTCCTGAAGAGAGTATCCAAGGGAAATCTGAAAAACAAGAGCGGGGCAAAACTGTAAGGGGCGAAATTGAAGGACTAATTCACATTTCAGAACTGGACTGGCAATTGGTCCAAAATCCCTCGGAGGTTGTAAAAGTTGGCGAGACTGTCAAAGCCCAAATTATAGAAATAAGCAATAATCAGGTGTTTTTGTCTCTAAAGAGATTAAAAGAAAATCCCTGGGAAGAGATTGAAAAAAAGTACAAAAAAGGTGACGTTATAAAAGGCAAGATAATTTCTTTCAGCTCTTTTGGCGCCTTTGTTGAGGTTTTGCCAAAAATAAGAGGTCTTTGTCATATCTCTGAATTCAAATCGCAGAAAGAAATGGAGGAATCACTGAAGGCAGGAGAAACTTATGATTTTGAAATTCTACTCATAGAACCAAAAGAACACAGGATGAGCTTGAAGCTGGTGATAAAAAAATAAATACTCAAACAAAGCAAAAATCCCGCATCGCGGGATTTTTGCTTTGTTTCTTAAATTTTGATATAATAGTATTATGAAAAATTGGTCTACTGACGTAGAGCTACTTAAAAAACATCCCGACGAATACGCTATTTGGCGATTAGAACAACTTATTAACTTTGGACTCGGTAAAGAAAAGATTAACGAGAAAGAATTAAGGCGATACTGGTCTAAGCTTCAACTGGATCCATCAAAAAAAGCTTTTCTGAGTCTTCTTCTTGATCATGGATCAGATGCTTTCTAAAAGGCAAATGGCGTTTCTTGATATCATTGGCAAAGAAAAAAACATTGTCAAGAGTTTTTATTTGACCGGAGGAACGCCTTTAGCAGTTTTTTATTTACAGCATCGCTATTCTGAAGACCTGGACTTTTTTTCGGAGCACGAAGTGGATCTATTATCAATTCAATCCTTTTTAAAGAAAAATAAAATGGTGATAGGTTATGATACGTTTGAACTTCAACAAAGTTTTAATCGCAATATTTTTTTTATAAATTTTCCCGACGAAAACTTAAAAGTGGAATTTACCTACTTTCCTTTCACAAGAATCGAAAAAGGGGAAAAACAGTACGGTGTGGAAATTGACAGCCTTAAAGATATTGCGGTAAATAAGCTTTTTACGATTTATCAAAGGACAAAAGCCAGGGATTATATTGACCTATACTGCATTATTAAAAAAAATCACTATTCTATAAAAGATCTTATTTCTTTAGCAAAAGTAAAATTTGATTGGCATGTTGATCCAATCACTCTCGGAGCGCAATTTGTAAAATCAAGGATAGCAACTGATTTACCTCTGATGATTGCAAATGTGTCACCTGAAGAGTGGCAAAGTTTTTTTATCAAAGAAGCCAATAAGTTAAAAGATGATATCTTTTCATAAAATATAAAAAGCTTAAATTTCCGAATTTAGTTCTGCCAAAAAAATAGAAGAATCTTTAAAAGTTGGCGAAACCTACGATTTTGAGGTTTTATTAATCGAACCCAAGGAACATCGGATGAGTTTAAAATTATCCAGCAAGAAATAAATATTTTAAAGACAAAGACGACACTTTAGAGGGCCGTTTTTTGATACTTGACATATAATAACATAAAGTATATAATTAGAAAGGTATGATAAATTCATTCCAAAAGATTATTATTCCCACTCGGCCCCAGCCAGACACGATTGTAGGCATTTTTCTTTTGAAAAACTTTGGCCAACAAAAGTATCCTGGCATTGAAAAGGCAATAGTGGAAATTTTGCAAGAGCTTCCTAAGGGAGAAACAGCATCCTCACTAGAGGGAAAAGGAGTATTGGTTTTAGACGTAGGAAAAGGTAGGTTTGACCATCATCAAACAATGAAAACCTTATCCGAACTGATTGCCAATGATTTGGAAATTTCTAGCAATCCAGCCATCCAGAAGCTTTTGGCCTATAGCGAAAGGGATGACAAATATGGAAAGGGTACGATTTCTCAAGATCCCTTAGATAAGGCATTTGGGTTATCAGGGTTAATTACTTCTTTAAATAAAAGTTTTCCAGGAAAACCGGAAAAAATTATAGAAATAATTTTAATTTTACTGAAAGCTCATTACATTGAAGAAAGAAAGAGAACAGAAGAAATACCCGGAGAATTTAAGGAAAAATTGGAAAAGAAAGAAGCTGAAGTATTTGAAGTAAAACAAGGCAAAAAAGATTTGAAGGTAGTGTTATTGGAATCCGATAACATGAGCATTGCCGGCTGGCTAAGATCTTCCCAGGGAATAAAATCAGATGTTGTCTGCCAAAAAATGTCATCTGGATATGTGAATATAATGACAAGACCGTTAAAAAAAGTTGACCTAAGATGGTTGGCTGCTTACTTAAGGAACGAAGAAGCAATTATCAGAGGAAAGAAGTTAAGGTATTTAACTTCTGACTTAATGAAACCAGGAAAAGTTCTTGGTGTTCCCGAATGGTATTACGATCGAGCCACTAATTCAATTTTAAACGGCGGAACTAATCCTAAAGGCATTGAACCGACATTAATTCCATTAGAAAGAATAAAAAAGTTCATAAAAGAAGCTCTATCTAATAAAACACAGAGATAGAATTTCAAAAAGCAGGAGAGTCATAGTATTAATACAACTATGTTTCTCCCGCCCTTTGAAAACTTTTTTTTCAATAACAACACCCCTCACCGAAAGGAGTGCTTTATGCACGTGGTCACCCATGGCAACCTGTTTCATGCCGACGATGTTTTTGCGATGGCGACGCTCCGTCTCTTGGGATTGGTTACTTCTCTCACGAGAAGTATCAATCCTGCTACGTTTGCTGATCCCGCCACTTTGGCCAGAGCCGATGCGAGGATTGACATCGGCAGGAAGTACAATCCCGAGACTGGTGATTTTGACCATCACCAGGAAGGAGGAGCGGGAGTCCGGCCCAATGGCGTTCCGTATGCCTCTTTTGGCCTGGTGTGGGCTAACTACGGAGCTAAGCTCTGCGGTTCGCTCTCACACGCCACGGTGGTTGATGAACGCCTTGTCCAGACAGTTGACTCTCGCGATGTTGGGCATGATCTGTATCCGGAACTGAACTATCCGAATATAGCTCCATACTCAATCTCCGACGCCATCTCGGCCTTCAATCCGCCCTGGCACAAAAAACCCCAGCAACGGGACTTCGACAAGAGGTTCCATGATGCTGTGGGATATGCCATGGTCGCTTTGGAAAATGAGATCGTCACGGCTGAAGGCGCTGCCATTGCCAAGGAAACAATTGATCGCGCCCTGTCAAAAGCAGGCCAGTCGCCCATCATCGTTCTTGATCGTTCCTGCCCACGGCAGGAATTGATCCTAGACAACGCACCGTACGTTTTGTTTATGATTGTGCCCACTGGCGGTCAGTGGACGGTACGAGTCGTGCAAGAAAGCAGGGGCATCCTGAAGGCTCGCCGATATCTTCCCCAAAATTGGGCCGGCAAAGAGAAGGCCGATTTTCAGGGAATAACCGGTGTGCCAGATGCCGCGTTCTGCCACAACTCGCGATTCATTGCCGCAGCACAAAGCAAGAATGGCGCCCTGGCGTTAGCTATGTTGGCGCTGGAGTCTCCCGTCTAACCACGCACAGGAAAGGAGGTGCCCAATGGCACAAGTCAGGTTGTTTGAAGGAGCGGATGTCGCAGCAAGCGTGTTGCTTTCCAATACTGGAGAGTACTTGGAGATTGGCGAGCACGGAGTGCTCAAGATTCCCGATGGAGTCAAACCCAACGGCTTTAACTTGGTGATCTTCGTGCCAGATGAAGGTCGGATTGTCGTCACCCAGAAAAACGTCGGTCAGACTAAGGGTAACCATCATCGTCACGCTCTTCAACAAGTGGGACTCGAGGATGGCGTCCAAACCTGGGTCATGCACGATCACATTGAGGTCAGACGCGTTGGTCCAAACGCATGGACCAGCTGGCACGAAGCCAAACCCAATCGCGTTGACCTTTCGCATCTGTGTGAGAACGGTCACCTTGACTGTTTCTTACTCGGCATTGTGACCCATGACGATGCCGAAACCTTTCGCCTCTTGAACAAGTTTCGATGGCGAGGACAGCTTTACCAGAGCAAGGGCGAGATCGTCGGCAAACCCGAAGATCCTTCATGGGGCTCATTCGAGGTTAGAAAAGGGATCTTGAAAGACGAGAAGTTTCAAGGTCTACTCGAGACCGCTCATCTCCCTTACTGGAACGGCTCCTTGCAGGAGCTGGATCCTCCCCTGAGACCAATTCCAGGGCAAGGAATCGCCCGAGTTGAATGGTACTCATTATTCGGAGGACAAACAGGCCAAGGCATTGCCAATCTTCACCCGCTCGATTACTGGAAAAACGGCGGGGAAGGAGAGAATGCCTGGGTCCACGGAGTAGACATTGACGAATCGCCCGACGAGGACGGCGTCAAAAGTCTGCACCCTGGACAGCTCATTTCCTTCTCGGACAAGGTGGCGTTCGGAAGTCAGAAGGGTCGCCCCCCGAAGCTCCTTAACGTCAAGGTTGTACAATAAACCCAATCCCCATACCGTGCCAACGCGCGATGTGGGGATTTTTCTTTTTGTGTTATACTAATAAATTATGACCATAATCTATACAGCCCAATTCGTTAAAGATAGAAAAAGTCTATTGGAAAAATTTCCGCCAAAACACAAAAATGTATATGCTCATCATTCTACTATTGCTTTTAAGCCGGATAATTTGGACGAGATAGAAATCGGCAAAAAGTCAGTAATTAAAATTTTAGCTCGGGCATATGATGAAAAAGGAGATGCCCTATTAGTTGATAATCCAAAGTCAAAAAATAAATATCCCCATATCACCCTTTCGTGTGCCCAAGGAGTGACACCTTCTTATTCCAACGAATTATTAGAAAAAGCCATAAAAAATAATACTATACACTACTTTGAAACACCAGAAGAAGTGGAAACTATCGAAGGATACTTTGACGGAGAAAATGACGTTTTAACAAGATAGCATAAGCTATTGACAAAAGTTACTTAATTATATACAATTATGGCCAGTACACTACAAGGCGGCAGCGTAACCGAAAACACCAAACCACGAAAGGAAACGACACATGGGAACGCCACAGTCAGCTTTTGGTCAGCGACTTGCAGGGCTTAGGGCCAAACAGGGAAGTTCGCTGGCCCAGAGAACGCAAGAGACTCTGACCGAGCTTAAGGAAGGGTTCAAGAACGCAGACATGTTCATGGATGCAGTTAGCACTCTCGATGCTACTTGTATTCAAAACCTGCAGGACTCCATCAACTACTCGTTCTCCAAAGCCACTTACGAGTGGTACCTCGGCAAGTGGAAAGGAGCGGGATGGGATCAGCAATTGGAGTTGTTCAGGAGTATCGCCCGAGGCGTACAAGTCTCCGAGGATGCCCTAGTCATCATCGACGAGTTTTCAAACATCCCGTCGCTGCTAGGAAATCTTCGAGAGATGGTTGATGAAATCATCCGTCCCTCACGGACCATTCTCAGTCGAGAACAGCTCAACAACTTCCTCGGCAACATCGAGACCCAGGGTCTTATCTTAAAAGTAGATGGGTGCGCCTGGGGGAACAAGAAGTTCCAATGGCCGTTGGATAGCGGGCAGTGGTACATGCCCACTAACTTAGCCAAGGCATACTTGATTTGGCCGTTTGTGACCAGCGCGGTCGGCACGGTCAGGGGTTACGAGAAAACCCAAGCTGAGGTGATGCCCAAAATCAAACCATTGCTGGAACAGGCGACCCTAAGCAGCGATCCGGACCAGCAGTTCCTGAACCAGCTTGTCCGGGGAATGAAGATTGGATCCTTGGTGATCTACGATACCAAGTTCCGGGCTAAAGAAGACGGACAGGAAAAAGGAGTTGGCCTGCTGGCCCTTCTCTTGAACAAGGAGAAGAAATCAGGCAACTTCAGATTGGAAGGATGGGTAGCCGACAAGCCACTTGCCCTCCCGCGAGAGACCTATGAGCTTCCGCCACTGCTCTTTCAAGAACAGTGGGATGGTAGCTTGAACGTAGGTTTCCATCTGGAGACGTACCTGGAAAACAAGGATGAGTTTGATTCGCTGATGCAAATCCAGCACCTTATCCGTCGTAGGCTCAGCTTGGAAGGTAGGTGGAAGATGCTGGCTCTTCCCAGACCGGTACAACCAAAGCCGGAAGATGTTCCTCAGTCGGACGCCAAGCCCGAAGTAGCTCCCAAGGCACGCCGCACAAGGCGCGCCGCCAAGCAGTAGCAAGTGATAATTCACATGCCGCCGCCAGGCGCCTTCTCGTAGAGGGCGCCCTTTTTTTGTTTGGCAACATCAAATATTAAATAAAAGCCAAACAACCCCTCACTAATTTTGCCATGTTAATTTTAAAAGTATTTGAATTATCAATCAAAAATATAAACTCTCGCGGCGCAGTGACTGAATAAGCCCGAGTATAACGAGTGCGTCGCCATAATTTTATATAGCAAAATTAGTGTGCGGGTTACTCCTTTCAAGATTTGAAAAATATCTCAGATAATGTTATATTACCAGTGTAAAAATTTAAATATGAAATTGAATCCCTTAATTAAAAATTTTGTTTTCATCATCTTAATCCTTCTGGCAATCGGGGGAGCTTTTAGTTTGCTTTATGTGCCTTCAGAAAACAAAAACCAAATATCAGTTTCGCAGTTAGTCAGCGATATAAATCAAGAAAAAGTCAAAAAAATTACCGTTACGGGAGATGCCATTGAAATTCTGTATACAGACGATAAAATTGCCCAATCAATGAAGGAATCAAACTCGGTGTTGTCTGACTTGTTGGTCAGTTTGGGTTCTGATGAAGCCAAATTACAAAAAGTGGAAATTTCAGTAAGACCCGAACAAGAAAGTATTTGGTCATGGCTGTTGCCAGCTTTGATTTATGGTATCTTGCCAGTTTTGGTTATTGGATTTTTCTTGTGGACTATGATGAAGCAGGCAAGGGCCGGGGCTGTGCAAGTCTTTGATTTTACCAGAGCCAAAGCCAGAATTTTTGGGGCTGAAGGCCATCAAAAGCAAAAGATTACCTTCAAAGACGTTGCCGGATTAAAAGAAGCCAAAGAGGAACTGATAGAAATTGTTGACTTTTTAAAATTTCCCAAAAAGTATTTATTAATGGGAGCAAAAATACCAAGAGGTGTTTTGCTTTTGGGGCCGGCTGGAGTCGGGAAAACGCTTTTGGCAAGGGCGGTAGCCGGTGAGGCAAATGTGCCGTTCTTTTCAATTTCTGGCTCTGAGTTTGTTGAAATGTTTGTCGGAGTAGGGTCTGCCCGTGTAAGAGACTTGTTTTCCATGGCAAAGAAAACTTCGCCATCAATAATTTTTATTGATGAATTAGACGCAATAGGAAGGCATCGTGGAGCCGGCATTGGCGGTGGCCATGACGAAAGAGAGCAGACCTTAAACCAAATTTTAGTGGAAATGGACGGGTTTGAAAGGGAATCTGGGGTAATAGTTATGGCGGCTACCAACAGAGGAGATATACTTGACCCTGCGCTTTTAAGACCGGGCAGGTTTGACAGGAAAGTGATATTGGATCCTCCTGATGTTTACGATAGAGAAGAAATTTTAAAAATCCACTCAAAAGAAAAACCGTTGGCTCAGGGGGTGCACTTTAAAGAAATTGCTGAACGGACCCCCGGGTTTTCTGGAGCTGATTTAGCCAATGTGGCTAACGAAGCGGCTCTGCTGGCTGCCAGAAGAAACAAAACGCAAATTTTCCAGCACGAATTTTTGGAATCTATTGAAAAAGTTTTGCTTGGCCCCGAGAGAAAGAGCCATTTGTTGTCCAAAAGGGAAAAGGAGATTGCTGCCTGGCACGAAGCTGGCCACGCTTTGGTTTCTAGTTCAATTGCTGGCACCGAGCCAGTAAGAAAAATTTCCATTATTTCGCGGGGAATGGCTGGTGGCTACACCTTGCAGATACCTTCGGAGGAAAATAAAATGAAAACCAAAACTCAGTTTTTGGCCGAAATAGCCACTTTGATGGGAGGAATGGCAGCCGAGCGTTTGATGTTCAAAGAGATGACTACCGGCGCATCAAATGATTTGGTGAAGGCCTCCGAATTGGCCAGAAGAATTGTCAAAGAGTACGGGATGTCTTCTTTGGGGCCAGTTGTTTTTGGCGACCGAAACGAGTTGGTTTTTTTGGGTAGGGAAATTTCAGAGCAGAGAAATTATTCTGAAATTATAGCTGCCAAAATTGACAAGGAAGTAGAAGTAATATTGAAAGGAGCCGAAAAAAAAGCCCAGCAAATTGTCAGAAATAAAAAGAAACTGTTGGAGAAAATTGCTAAAACTTTAATTGAGAAAGAAACAATTGAAAGGGAGGAATTCGAAAAAATAATAGAGATAAAACATAAAAAAACGGGCAAACAATAGTTATTGTTAAATAATAATGCTATAATTGAACTAACGATTTATACATTTAAATATTATAAATTAAAAGTTCTATTATGGCGCTAAAAGAGAAAAGAGCACAAGCTTTAATTCTTAGAAAGCAAGAGTTAAGCTATAGCCAGATTAAGAAAAAGTTAAAAGTAAGTAAAAGCACACTTAGTTATTGGCTTAGAGATTACCCCTTATCTAGAGAAAAGATAAATGAATTACGGGGAAATAATGAAAAAAGAATTGAAAGGTACCGAGAAACAAGACGAAAAACAAAAGAAAAAAGATTGAAAGAATTTTATCTTGAGCAAAAAAAGAAAATTTTTCCGTTAAGTAAAAGAGATCTTTTTATTGCCGGACTTTTTCTATATTGGGGCGAGGGTGGAAAAACAATGTCAAATCATGTGTCTGTTTCTAATACTGATCCGTCTGTAATTAACTTTTTTATCAATTGGATTGAAAAAGTATTAAAAATATCTAGAGAAAAATTAAGATTTTCTCTACATCTATATAATGATATGGATGTTGAAAAAGAGTTATCTTTTTGGTCAAAAATTTTAAACATTCCAAAAAATCAGTTTTCTAAACCATACATAAAGAAAAGTTCTTCATTAAGAATCAATCAAAAAGGTGGTTTCGGTCATGGAACTTGTAATACAAGATTAGGAAATGCGAGATTGTCTGAAAAAGTGTTAATGGGTATAAAAGCAATTTCAAATAAATATATTTAATATGGACTTGTAGCTCAATGGCAGAGCATCCGGCTTATATCCGGCAGGTTGTAGGTTCGAATCCTACCAAGTCCACTACTAATAAATGCGCGATTAGCTCAGTGGTAGAGCGCAAAGTTGACGTCTTTGAGGTCGAAGGTCCGATCCCTTCATCGCGCACAAAATAAAATCCTATGAAAATATATGTGTTAGGTAGTACTAGTTTCAGAAAAGAAATG
>CAYIDV010000001.1:58415-73642 GCA_964362315.1 uncultured Candidatus Saccharibacteria bacterium | reverse complement strand
AGTGTGGCGAGGTCAAACCGGTGCAGGCTCGCAACGAGACCGGCAAAGCCATCTGCTCTGCGTGTTATCAACGGAGCAAAGTTGGCAGTTGTGCCAAGTGCAAAGAGACGAAAGTTATCCAAGCGCTTGGACTCTGCTACGGTTGCTACCAACATCAACGGCGCGCCAACATGGCCGCTCGACCCGCGTGAGTACCTCAAAAAGATCCACGCGGGTCTTTTTCTATCATTTTTATTTATTTCTAAATTTGTCATTATTGATTTTTTCTGTTATTTTTAATTGTGAAGCCCGCCAATTCTGAAAATTTTTCCGAAGCAAGGGTGCGGCGGAATTCCTCCCCCCAACCCCCTCCTTCCGCCGCAACCGAGCGGATTTGGAGAAGTTTCAAAATTGCGTCAGCAATTTTTCAGGAAATGGTTTCGAGCCGTACGGTAAAGATACACAATCCACAGATTGATGTATTGCCCTTTGTTCTTTTTCGTAGTATAATGAGCGTATGCCGCAAGTAAATTGCAGACAATGCTCAAAAGAATTTTACGCAAAACCTCATTGGTTTAAAATTGGTTATGGTAAATACTGTTCAAGAAAATGTAGCCAAGACTCACAACGAAGAGGTAATTACTTTCATTGCGAGATTTGCAAGAAACAAGTATGGAGAATCCCAAGCAAAGTAAGGCATTCTAAAAGTGGCACTGTTTTCTGCAATAAATCGTGCCAAACATTATGGAGGAATAAGTTTTACTCCGGACCACTCCATCCAAAATGGAACGGTGGAACAGATATTTATAGAAAAGTTTTAATAAAAACAGGAAAACCAATAGTTTGCAGGGCTTGTGGCTATGATAATGAAAAAGTTTTATTAGCACATCACATAGACAAAAATAGAAAAAATAATTTTGCAGAAAATTTAGAATGGCTCTGCAGAAATTGTCATTATTTAGTCCACGATAGAAAAATAATTTAATATACATGGCGGGCGTAGTGTAACGGTTTCGCACAAGAATCTGTGGCATTCTTAGAGGGAGTTCGACTCTCCTCGCTCGCCCACTAAAATAACGGGTGCAAATCCCGCTACCCGCTCAAATTAAAAAACCGTCGCGTCCGATGGTTTTTTAATTATATCACTCCCTATTTTACGAAGCCTTTATTGACTTCCTTTTCTCCACTATCAGTAAGTGTCCATGCTCTCTTTCCATCTTTACCTTCCGAAGCTTCCATTATAAATCCTTTTCTAATATTCATATTTATCTTGTCGTTAATGTTTATTGGTGATTTTAATTTAGCAGCCCTAAACCCTACTTCTATATCTTTAATATTAAACGAAGGAATGTTTTGATAGCGTTCCAAATAATGACCAATAGTTAAAGTTCTTTGAACATCATCTTTCGGTTGTTTTTCAACTATAAACTCACGCACAGATAAATTTTTGGATTGCCTATTTTCTTTTATGGCTTCTTGTTTTTGCGATAAAGCAACACCTTCAAGTACTAAAATTCTTTTTTCAAGATTCTGCACTTGTTCTTGCAACTGTACTATGATTTCTTCTGTCATATTATTTTTACTGTTATTTATTTAATCGACCTTTGAAACACTCTTTAATCTCTCCAGTACTTGAGAGATTTTAGAATTCGGAATCTCGTATTTTTTACCTTTTCCTATTAAATATTTGTCCTCTCTGAGTTGTTTAAATGATGTGTCTATACTGCCTTTTGGCCAATCGGGATAATTTTTAGATACTTCTACTGCTGAAATATAGTTTTCCCCATTACTATAACCAGAAGCATTAAGTATTTTTTTTGCCAAGGCAAACGCTAAAATTTTATCACCAACCTTAATATCGTCTCTTAGGAAAAACACCTGATTAGTGTCTCTCATAATTTGAACGATAGGCTTCAGTATTTTTACAACTTCTGCCTGGTCAAAAGGTCCACTATCAGTAAAAAGATCTTCTATTGGATTTTTATTTTCCATATTTATGAATAGTTAAAATTAATTTTATTTTAATTATCGACCAAACTATAAATCCAATATAATCTCTTTAAGAAGGTTTGTCAAGTATATTGTATACTTTTCATAGCAACACTTTGTAATTTATAAGCATAAAATAGTGAAAAAAGTATTAATAAACTTAATACGCTTTATATTAAATAAGATTAAAAATCGCATTTTAAAGTTTTTTTATAAAAATTCATAGTTTTACTTTTTAATCAAAAACCGCGCAAAGCGCGGTTTTTATACTTAATACCCAATACTAAATACTTTATACTGCGCATTAGCGCGCATACTCCACCACCCTGTTTTCTCTAATAACCGTCACTTTAATTTCACCCGGGTACTTCAACTCCTCCTCAATGTTTTGGGCGATTTGTTTTGCCATTTTCACAGCTCCCAAATCGTCAACTTTGTCTGATTTAACAAAGACCCTGATTTCTCTGCCTGCTTGAATGGCATAAGATTTTTCAACTCCTTCAAATTTATTGGCAATGTCTTCTAAAGCCTTTAATCTCTGCAAATAATTTTCCAGGGTGTCTTTTCTGGCGCCCGGGCGTGAGCCGGAAATGGCATCAGCCACATTAACTATGGCAGCTTCCAAGCTTTCCACCGGAAAATCTCCGTGGTGTGTTCTCATCGCTTTTATTATTTCTTCCGACTCGCCGAATTTTTCTAAAATCTTAATGCCAATTTCAATGTGCGAGCCCTGAATCTGCTGGTCAAGAGCCTTGCCAATGTCGTGGAAAAGGGCAGCCCGTTTTGCCACTTGGCTGTTAGCTTTCAATTCTTCGGCAATGGCCTCGGCAATCTGTGCCATTTCCATTGAATGCAACAAAACATTCTGGCCATAACTTGTCCGGTAATACAACCTTCCCAGTATTTGAACTAATTTTTCATTAACCCCTACAATACCCAATTCATATAGAGCTTTTTCCCCAGCTTCTTTTATGGTCTTGGAGATTTCTGCTGTTGCTTCAGCCACCTTCTCTTCAATTTTTGCCGGCTGGATTCTACCATCTTGAATTAATTTCTCTAAAGCGATCTTAGCAATTTGGCGACGGACAGGATTAAAACAAGAAATGACAACTGAGTCAGGGCTTTCATCAAGTATCAGTTCAACTCCGGTCAACTTCTCAAATGCTTTAATATTTCTGCCTTCTTTGCCAATAATTCTTCCTTTAATGTCTTCTGAGCCAAGTAGAACAGTGCTAGTGCTTATTTCCTGGGTATGAGGCACGGCGCATTTTTGGATGGCTAAGGTTATAACTTCCTTAGCCCTTGTTTCCAGTGCTTCTTTGCCCTGCTCTTCTATCTTTTTTATCCTTTCTAAAATATCTTTTTGATAGTCTGTCTCCACTAATGCCAATAATTCTTTTTTGGCATCCTGGCGGGATAAACCGGCAATTTTCTCCAATTTTGTCTCCGCTTGCGCTCTCATTGTATCCAATTCTTCTTTTACCGACTTTAATTTTTCTGCTTTGTTTTGCAGTTCCGACTCTTTTTTCTCAAAAGCTTCTATCCTGCCGTCAAGAATCTTTTCCCTGTCCAAAAGGACTTGCTCGGCTTTTAAAAATTCTCTTCTTCTCTGGTCAATATCTTTCTGGGCTTTCTCAGTTATTTCAGCCGCTTTTGATTCTGATTCTTTTACTAAGCGAGTGGTTTCATCTTTTGTTTGCTGAACCCTTTTTTGCAGCTTTTCCTCTAAAGTACCGGCTCTCCTCTTGGCAATTGACTGACGGGTATAATAACCTAAAATACAACCGAAAGCCAAAGGCAGAAAAATTCCTAAAGCTATTAAAATTATTTGATTCATAATTGTAAAATTTCAATTTCCAATTTTCAATTTCAATTATTGCGTCTTACTTATTTGATAATTTTGATTGGTAATTGATAATCTGTTAATTTAATGATTATTTTTGTTTGAGAATTATTATAATAATTCTCAAACAAAAAAACTCATCCAACGTGGTGAGTCGTTTTTAGTATAAAACAAATTTTCACTAAAGAAATTTCTACTTTACCTCTTTCATTGAAGAAATTACTTCATCAATAAGTCCGTACTGCTTTGCCTCCTCTGCGGTCATGTAAAAATCCCTGTCAGTGTCTTTTTCAACCCTTTCAATTGGCTGACTGGTATGCTTTGCCAAAATCTGGTTAATAGCTCCTTTTATCTTGATAATCTGCTTGGCGGTAATTTCAATCTCGGTGGCTTGGCCTTGGGCTCCGCCGGCAACTTGGTGCAAAAGTATCTCGGCATTGGGAAGGGCAAACCTTTTACCTTTGGTTCCCGCTGCCAAAATTATAGCTGCCATTGAAGCCGTTAATCCAATGCAAATGGTAGAAACCGAGCATTTGATGTACTGCATTGTATCGTAAATGGCCAGGCCTGCTGTAACTGAACCACCGGGGCTGTTTATGTAAAGCTTAATGTCTCTCTTTGGGTCCTTGGAAAATAAATAGAGCATCTGGGCAATCACCACATTGGCGTTCAAATCAGTAATGGGACCGGCCAAAAAAACAATGCGCTCTTCTAAAAGCCTTGAAAATATGTCGTATACGCGCTCACCGCGTTGTGATTTTTCTACAATAGTTGGCACTATTGGCATGATAAAATTTTAGCTAAAATTTTCACCGAGCACTAAAATTCATTTAGTGCTCTGGTTTTTAATTATTTAATTTTTAACCTTTGTTAAGAAAGTTTTTCAAGTAATTGAAAAATTTTCTCATTTAATATTGCACCTTTAGTATACTCCTTTAATTGGTTAATGTCAATTTTCTTTAATTGCTCTGGCGTGTAGTTTTTTACAATTTTGTTAATTTCCTCTTCAATCTCACTGTTGGGAATTTTAATATTTTCCGTTTTACCAATTTGCCTCAAAACCAGAAAATTTTTGATTCTTTTTTCTGCCTCCATTCTAAAAGATTTTTTGATTTCATCTTCGGTTTTTTTCACGGAAGCCAAATATTGCTCAAACGGAACTTTAAATTGGCTTGCTATCTGATTTTTTAAATCTTCAAACAGTCGCTCTTTTTCAAAATCAATCATTTTTTCCGGGATATCAAAAACGGTTTTGGCCGAAATTTTTTCCAAAATCTCTTCTCTTTTTCTATGTTTTTCTGCCTCCTTTTTTTCCATAGCAATCCCTTCTTTTATATTTTCTTTTAAGGAAACTAAACTATCAAACGTGCCAATCTGTTTTGCAAGTTTGTCTGAAATCTCCGGCAATTCCATTTTCTGCACCGAAACCATTTTAACCTTAAAAAGCGATTCTTTTCCTGCAAGAGCTTTGTTTGGAGTACTATCAGGGAATCTGGCCATAAATTCCTTTTCTTCTCCTGTTTTCATTCCAATCAAGTTATCTTCAAAGTCTTTCATAAATCCGCCTTCGCCAAGGATAAACTTGTCTTTAACTGGCTTGCCATTATTATTAATGTTCTCGTTTTGGTACTCAATTTCCACAAAATCTTTTTTTTCTGCGGGTCTGTCAACTTGATAGAATTTTGCACGGGATTTTTGTAAATAATTTAACGCTTCTTCAATTTCTTTTTCATCAACAGATACGTTATTAGCTTGCCCTGAAAGAACTTGAAGGACGATTTTTTTATAATCTGGTAGTTCAATTTCAGGCAAAACAGAAATTTTCACCGTAAACAAAAAATCGCTGCCTTTGGCAATTTTTTTGATCTGAACTTCGGACTGACCTATTGGTTCTAAATTATTTTCGTTCACAAATTTTGTGTAGTTTTCTTTGACAGCCAAGTCACCCGCTTCCATTAGTAAATTTTCATCGCCAACTTTTTTTTCAACAATTTCCTTTGGCACTTGTCCCAGCCTGAAACCATCCATTTTCACGTGGCTTTTTAGGTGCTCCAAAGCCCTTTCAATATATTTCTGAAATTCTTCTGCATCCAACTCAAACTCAATCTCCATCTGTGATTTGGGAAGTTTCTTAATTTCCGTTTTCATCTTTAAATTTAAACTAACCACAAGCTATTGCGGGGTCGGACCTTGCAATGACCATTTTTTATTGGTTAAATATTGCGAGGTCCGACCTAGCAATAAACTTTAGTAAAGGAGGATTTGGTCTATCTTGGCGGCTATGATGAAGTCATTCATTGAGAGGCCGTTTATAAAATGACTCCAAAGGGTAATTTCAACTTTGTTGTAGTGGATGGCAATATCTGGGTGATGGCCCTCTTTTTCCGCAATATCTGCAACTTTATTTACAAATTCCATCGCCTTCACGAAGTCATCAAACTTAAACCCCCTCCTTATCAACGAGGTCGGACCTCGTTGATACTCCCAATTTTTCAATTGAGAAAGGTAATCTTTAATTTCTTCCTCTGTAAGGAGTTTCATCTCTTCGTGCGACAAAATTTTTTGGTTGATTAAATCTTCCATAAATTTATTTTTCTAAACCATGTTCTCGTAAACACCTTTCATAACCTGATTTATTTAATTTATCTAAAACAGATATATAACCACCTCCTTCATAAAAAGCAGGTGGATATTTTTTAATACACTCCTTTCTAATTTGTGTTGACCTAATCTGAAACCAATAAAAATAAACTATGGTTATCAAAACAAAAATTAATAAGACCCCAAGTTTAAACAAATTTTGTTTTATAAAATCATTCATAAAATATTTTTAAATTTTGAATTGTAATTTTGATCTTTGATATTTGATTTTTGAATTAAACAAGGAATGAAACTATCAACAACGCCACAATATTCAAAACCTTAATCATCGGGTTGATAGCGGGGCCGGCGGTGTCTTTATAGGGATCTCCTACGGTGTCGCCGGTGACGGCGGCTTGGTGGGCAAATGAGCCTTTGCCTCCGTGAGCTCCTGACTCAATATATTTTTTGGCGTTGTCCCAGGCAGCACCCCCTGTTGTCATTGAAATGCCAACAAACAACCCTGTTACAATACTGCCCATCAACAATCCTCCAAGTGCCTCAACTCCCAAAACCCAGCCAACTAAAATTGGGGCCAAAACCGGAATAATTGCCGGTATCATCATTTCTTTTATGGCGGCTTTAGTAACAATGTCAACGCATTTGTCGTATTGAGGCTTGGCGTTTCCTTCCATTAAACCTTTAATTTCTCTAAATTGCCTGCGAACTTCATCAACCACTTTGCCTGCGGTTTTGCCAACAGCTCCCATTAAGAAACTGGCAAATAAATAGGGAAGCAGTCCCCCAATTAAAAGACCAGCCACAACTTGCGGATTGTCCAAAACAAAGTTTACTGCCCTGAATGAACCGACAAAATTAACTACTTCCTGGCTGTAGGCGGCAAACAAAACTAATGCTGCTAAACCAGCCGAGGCAATGGCATAACCTTTGGTTACGGCTTTAGTAGTGTTGCCAACGGCATCCAAGGCATCTGTAATTTTTCTTATATCCTCTGACATGCCTGACATTTCAGCAATTCCGCCGGCGTTGTCGGTAATGGGACCGTAGGCATCAACACCTACCACAATTCCAGAAATAGAAAGCATTGCCATTACTGCCAAAGCCACTCCGTAAATTCCAGCCAACTGAAAACTAATAATTGTTGCCACAGCGATTAACAAAACTGGAAAAGCTGTTGATTGCATTCCTAATCCAATGCCTCTTATAATATTTGTTGCGTGGCCTGTTTCTGAAGCTTTGGCAATTGATTTTACCGGCCCATACTTTTTGGAAGTGTAGTATTCGGTAATGACAAACATTCCGACTGCCACAGCCAAGCCGACCAAGGTTGAAAAGTACAAATTATTTACTAAAATATCTTGACCTTCCATCATTCTTGAAATTAAAGGATAAAATCCAATTGCTGATAAAACAACTGACACAGCCAAACCTTTGTACATAGCCCCCATTATGTTTTGTTTTGGTCCCAGTTTTACAAAGAAACTACCGATAATTGAAGTTAAAATGGAAATGCTTCCCAAAAATAATGGCAGAAGAACAAACTGCGGAGTAAGAGGATATAATAAAGCTCCCAAAATCATTGTGGCAACTATTGTGACGCTGTAAGTTTCAAAAATATCAGCTGCCATGCCGGCGCAATCACCCACATTATCGCCAACCTGGTCAGCAATTACGGCCGGGTTTCTGGGATCGTCTTCGGGAATTCCTTTTTCCACTTTACCAACCAAGTCAGCACCCACATCAGCAGCCTTGGTATAAATACCTCCGCCAATCCTGGCAAAAACTGAAATTAAGCTAGCACCAAACCCCAACGCCAACAGTCCCTCAATTCCTGTTAAAAAATAATATCCTGAAACCGCCAACAACCCCAGCGCTACAACTAAAAGCCCTGTTACCAGTCCGCCTTTAAACGACAAATCCAAAGCATGAGCTAATCCTCTTTTTGCTCCTTCGGCAACTCTGGTATTAGTTTGAGTGGAAACCCACATTCCAATAAATCCTGAAAGCCCTGACAAAAAGGCGCCAATTAAAAAACCAATTGCTATTTTCCAACCCATGAAAAACCACAAAACTAAACACAAAACAACTGCCACTGCTGCCACCGTTTTATATTGCCTTTTTAAATAGGCAATTGACCCTTCCTGAATTGCTTTTGTGATTTCTACTGCCTTGTCCTTGGCAACAGGTGCCTTGTTGATTTTGGAAATCAGAAAGAAAACAAAAGCGATGGCAAATAATGAGACGACGATGGGAAAATAAGTTATGAGCATTAATTTCTAATTTCTAATCTCTAATTTCTAATCAAATTCCAATATCTAATGACTAAAATTACTAAAAAGTGTTTGGGACTTAGAACATTGGGCATTGATTAAGTTAATTAGGTCAATTAGAAATTAGGTTAATTTATTTAGCTAACTTTTTTATTTTTTTTAACTTTCTTCTTTGGTTTTTCCTTCGCCTCGCCTTCTTCGGTTTTCTCCCCAGACTCTTTTTCTTTCATCGTCTCTGTTTCTTGTTTTTCAGTTTTTTCATCTTTTGATTCTTTAGTCGGTTTAATGTCTATCTTCCAGCCGGTCAAGTTGGATGCCAGACGAACGTTTCTGCCATCTTTACCGATTGCTAAAGACAGCTGGTCTTCTGGAACAATAACAAGAGCTGTGTTCTTTCCGCCACCTGGCGGATCAATTTTTACCTCAGAGATTTTTGCCGGAGACAGAGAATTGGCAATATATTTTTGTGGGTCTTCCTCCCACAAAATGACATCTATTTTTTCACCTCCCAATTCATTAATCACCGCCATAATCCTTGTTCCTCTTTGGCCAACCAAAGAGCCGATAGGGTCAATACGTTCTTCGGTTGAAGCCACGGCTATTTTTGTCCGATACCCCGGTTCCCTGGCAATTGATTTTATAACCACAATTCCAGATGAGATTTCCGGAACTTCCAACTCAAAAAGGCGGGAAACCAGTTTTGGATAAGCCCTGCTCAGCAAAACAACAGAACCCTTAGGGGTGTCTTCCACTTTTAAAATATAAAATTTTAATCTTTGGCTTTGTCGGTAAAATTCTCCAGGAATTTGCTCCTCTCTATTTAAGATTCCCAAGGTTTTTCCAATATCAACCAAAACTGTGCTGCCTTCTATTCTTTGCACAATTCCTGAAATAATTTCGCTTTCTTTTGATTTGTATTCTAAGGCAATAACATCTTTTTCCGCCTCCCTTATTTTTTGCAAAATAACCTGCTTTGCTGTTTGAGCGGCAATTCTGCCGTAATCTTGTTTTGCCTCCAAGGGAATTTCCAACTCATCGCCAACTTTAATTTTTGAGTCTTCCTTTTTTGCCTCTTCAAGCATTATGTGTTTTTCTACGTTAAAAACAACTTTTTTGGGATTTTCTTCTCCCTCTGTAGCCGGTTGGAAGTCTTCTGCTGGCAATGACTTTTTTGCTTTTAGTTCTTCTATTTCTTCTGGGGTATAAAGCATTGATTCATCAACCACCAGCTTCAACTGCCAAAACTTAACATCACCCGAAACCGGATTGAATTTGGCTTTTATTTTTTGGCCCTTTTGGCCGTAGTCTTTTTTGTATGCAGTGGCAATAGCTGCTTCCAGCGTTTCAATAATCGCCTGCTCGGAGATTCCTCTTGTTTCTGCAATTTGGGCCAAGGCCCGTTGAAATGATTTTAAATCCACTTTTTTGGGTGTTTGGTGTTAGGTGTTAGGTTCTAGTCTTTCAAAGACTTTCCTAAATTAGTTAACATCTTTCCACAAACATCGTATTCTTTTAAAAAATTATTCAACTTTTCTTGGTTTATGTAATTCTTTTTAAATGATATTTTTAAATGATGAATTGTTTCTCTAATTTCTCCCTGTGCTCTACTTATTCCTTCCAAATAGATATTTGATAGCAAGTTTAAATAGTTTTTTATAAACATCTAAATCATCTACCGAATTAAATTTCATATTATCTAATATCTAACACCTAAAACCTAATACCTAATTAAAAAAAGATGTCCGTGGTCAGACGGACATAAACATCTAATCTATTAACTACCTTTAGTTTAGCAACAGAAAGGCAGATTGTCAACTAATGCATAATAGCCTAACCTATTGATTAGAAAGCGCGCTAATGCTAATCTATTTTAAAAGAACTTATCAGATCTTGCGTCTTAGAAGGTATAGAGGTCGACTAGTAATATTATAGAATCTATAGTAATATTACCAATATTTTACTTGCATATTATTAAACATACAAAAAACATATAAATTATGACTACTACAAAAAAAATACTTATCGCATTTTCGCTAATTGCTGTTTTAGCTGGCCTTTTCTATTTTGCCCAGCCAGCAAAAGCACAAGATACAGTGCAGATATTAATGGATAAAATTGCATCTTTGAGGGCAAAAATAGCTGAATTAGAACAAGAATTATTCAACCTTCAAAATAGACCAATTCAAATAATATCTGATATACAATTAAACAGTATTTCAGGACCTACTCATTTAGCCGTAAATCAAACAGGAACATGGACAATAAAAGCTACTTCCTCTAATAACAGCTCATTAACATATTTTGTTGATTGGGGTGATCAATGGATTGCCCCTTCCAGAAATAGTGGATTCCCACTCAGCCAGACGGCAACCTTTACTCACGCATATGCTGCTGCAGGAACTTACACTATCAGGTTTACGGTAACTGATAACTGGGGACATAGCGCTTCAGGTACCACAATAGTAACCGTTGGCACACAGTCTAATACGGCTCCTACGGCCAATAGCCAAAGCACAAGCACCAACCAAAACTCACCCATTTTAATCACACTAACCGGCAGCGATCCTCAAGGTTCGCAACTTACCTTCATAATAGCTTCAAACCCTATGCATGGGACTATATCAGGTATAAGTTTTATGAGCAATAACAGTGCCAGGGTAACTTACACTCCTCACATCAATTTTTCAGGATTTGACAGTTTTACCTTTAAAGTATCAGATGGCGTTCATATGAGCAATGTAGCCACCGTATCAATCTGGATAAATCCATTTCCACCCCCTCCGCCGCTTAATATTCCTCCTGTAATCAATAGTATTTCAGGTCCTAACAGTTTAGCGGTAAACCAAACCGGCACCTGGAGAGTAACGGCAACTGATACCCCTGGCGATACCTTAACCTACTCGGTAAATTGGGGGGATGAGCAAATACTGCCTCTTGAATTAAGAGCTCAGTCGGAATTAAATCAAAGCCAGAGTGCAACCTTTACTCACATATACTCTGTTGCGGGAAACTATACGATTACCTTTACGGTAACGGACAGCCAAGGACAGAGTGCTACCAGAACCACTTTTATTAGCGTAGGATTACCTCATAACTTCCCTCCTACGGCACATAATCAAAGTATAACGGTAAATCAAAATTCATCTGTTAATGTAACTTTGACCGGCAGCGATCCTGAAAATCTACCTCTTAACTTTATGATAGTTAGTCATCCTACGCACGGGATTCTATCAGGTATAACTTTTATGAGCAATAACAGTGCCAGGGTAACTTACACTCCCCACATCAATTTTTCAGGATTTGACAGTTTTACCTTTAAAGTATCAGATGGCATTAATATGAGCAATGTAGCAGTTGTATCAATCAGGGTAAACCCATTTCCACCTCCTCCACCACCTAATGTCCCGCCTGTAATCAATAGTATTTCAGGTCCTGTTAGTCTAGCAGTTGGACAGATAGGAACATGGACGATAAGAGTTACGGCCACTAATAGCAGCTCGTTAACGTACTTTGTGGATTGGGGTGACCAATGGATGCCTGTTTTTGATAATGGGTTTCGACTCGGTCAGACGGCAACCTTTACCCACGCATATTCTATGAGAGGAAACTTTAATGTTACCATTAGGGTAGTGGATAATACGGGAGCTTTAGCAACAAGCACTATTAGTGTTAATATAAGATAGCAGATACTAATAGTTGGGTATTCGCAAAACAAAAACTCCTTTTTTAAAGGAGTTTTTGTTTTGCAGTTTTGATGCGGATGGCTTGATTATCATTTTCCGTTTAGTACCGCCTCAATGGCCGCCTTGACTTGGCTATAGGGATAGGCGCCGGCAATTAATTCATTTCCTATGATAGACCCTGGCGTGCCTTGGATTCCAAATTCTAAACCTTCAGCTTTATCATCATCCATTTCCTTTTGATACTCAACGGCTTTGCTTGTCATAAGATTGTCAACTTTTGCAGAATCTATACCCAAAGATTTTGTTAGGGCTAAGACATCTTTCTTGTTACCCCAGCCAGAATTTTCGCCATCCTGTTTGTCAAACATGGCCTTTTGCCATTCGTAAAATTTATCAGGAGCTGTTTCCCAGACCGCTTGCTCGGCTAACCCGGCAGTTATTGAGTCAGGTCCCAGAAACTGATAATCTTTAAAGACAACTTTTACTTTGCCTTTTTTTACATAATCATTTACAATACCGTCTATTGATTCCTCCTCAAAGCGCTTGCAAAAGGGACATTGATAATCAAACCAATATGCCACTACGACCGGGGCATTAATGTTTCCAACGAATGGCTCGCCGCTAATTTTAACCTTGACAATATCAACATTTGTGACAGTTTGCTGTTCTTTTGTCTGTTGTTGTTCTTGAGTATTCTTATTTGAAAAATTAGACTGGTTTTTGGTATATAAAATCGTGCCGCTTATAATAACAGAAGCGGCTATGATAGAAATAGCCAGCCACTGTATTGCTTTTGAATTTTTGCTTTCCATAGTATTTACAACTCCTCAATATGACCTCTTTTCAAAGCTTTGAAAAGAGGTCATATTGATAATTTAAATTTTATTATATTATTATTTAGTTTGCGACCACATTCTCAAAATAACTAACTTTGGTTTCTTGAGTGTCTTGGTTTACTAAAATTCCTATAATATCAATCTGGTTAGGATAATCTTGATTAAGCTTATGTTTTTCTAGCCAAATTTGGGCTAAATTTTTTAACTTTTTTTGTTTTTTATAATCAACCCTATCTTCGGGGAAAAAATTAGTACCGTTATCGATAATAGTTTTTACTTCAATAAAATGAATTGTTTTGTCGGATCGCGAAAAAAATGAAAATCTTTTTCGCGCGATAATATCAATTTCTCCAAACTTTATCCTATAGTTTTTCCCTATAATTTTATACCCTTTTTTAACAAGATATTCACAAGCTATCCTCTCACCCTCATCCCCCAATTCTTTTTTATTCATTTAATTATTTATCTTACCTTGTTTCTTTTGATGACGGATAAAGTTGCTTATCAATATGTCTTTCAAAGCAAACTCGGCTGGCTGAATGCTCCCAACTCTGATATATTCCATCGTAAACAGGATAATCAGCTCTTGGCTTTATGCCTGTTTGTCCTTTGCTATCTAAATTAAACTTCGCACATAATTCAAAAGTTAAAGTAGAAGCATTTTTTAAATTATATTCGTATGGTTGTTTGGTTTCTGGATCTGTTGGAGCAAAATAACCGGAGATTGTATCGTTTAAGTCTGCCAATGTTTCGGGCATCTGGCCTTTTCTCTGCCAGTAGCTTACAATCTGCCACTGAATATTTTGTAAATCATTAACTCTTTGCTGGTCAATTTGCAGTAATCTGGCGTTTTGAGGAGAGCCAACTATAAAAAAAGCTCCACCAACAGCAATTAAAGTTATCGCACTCACAACCCATGCAAAATATTTTCCCAAATCCGACGGAGCTTTTCTTCTTACATCATCCAAATAGTATCCAAAAATAGCCCCCGCAACCAACAAAACTGAAAGGGCTTTTAAAATAAACCGGGCTGTAATCTCCCCACCCAAAAAAGTATTAATAACGTAAATTAAGTCGCCAATGATGACAAGTGATGCAACAAAAAGAGTAAGATAAATCAGCCATTTTCTTATTTTTGATTCTCGCACCTCGGATTCTTTTGCATAAATTTTATTTAAAAACCAGGAAGCCAAAATAAACACCGGAAAGACTATGATGAGCGAAGCTATGGCAAATCTGATAGAAACGGCGGCCGAGTGGCCATAGTTTAGCAGGTCCGGGAAAAAGTAATCAATGTATTGCCAGCACAAGCTTACAAAACTTACCGCCGACCAATACAGTGTCACCATGGACAGAAGGTGCAAAAACACATCCCGCGGCAGGTTTCTTTTTATTGTAATACCTTGTTCCATACTTTTGATTATAATATTTTGGACCCAGTGAGAATCGAACCCACGCCTCTACAATGCGAATGTAGTGTAATACCATTTTACTATGGGCCCCATCGGGGTACTGGGAGTCGAACCCAGTCTATACCCTCCCGAAGGGTACGTACTACCGTCATACTCCACCCCGTATTTTTTATTTTTGCCGCTGCAAAATGGTCAGGTCACCCAATATTTGCTCTTGGTCATTTTATCTTCTTTGTTTTCCACCTCTGTTATTTTTTCTCTTGATTTTACAGACAAACTTTTTAATTTTTTATCATCTAACTTTCCTAATTTTTTAATTTCGCTTGCCAAAAACTCTTTATTGTTTTTTTTAGGTTCTTGTAAAACATAACCTAACAGAATGTCTAAAATTTGCCCTATTTTTGGCCCCGGTTTAATATCTAAGATATTCATAACATTATTGCCGTTTACTTTCAACATTTTTGCTGAAATTGGGTCTTTGGAAACTTTTTCTATTATATATTTTAAGTGCCTTAACTTATATGGCTCGGCTTTGGGTACGCCAGAGCCAATCCTGTCCGCCTGCCGAACTTCTAACAATGCTTCCATGTTTTCCGGACCAACATTTTTAACCA
>CAYIDV010000001.1:50070-58315 GCA_964362315.1 uncultured Candidatus Saccharibacteria bacterium | reverse complement strand
AATCTAACCTCCATACTAAAATTTTTTTTGGCAGTGTACTCTAAAGATTTTAAAGCGTGGGTGTAACAATCAAAAATATGATGCTTATTTTGGCCCACTCCGTAATTTTCTTCCAATTCCGGAACAATAAGTTTTAAAAGCCCCAGTTCTCTCAACAGCTCTACTCCATCAGCCGCCCTGCCCGCCATAATAATTTTTAAAAATTCATCTCTTATTCTTTCTTTGGAAATTGCTTGAAGCCAAATACTGTTTTTTTTGATTGCCTTGGCTGTTTTTTCTTCAATGTTAAAACCCAAAGTTGTTGCCAGTCTTGCTGCTCTAAGCATCCTTAGGGCGTCTTCAGAAAACCTTTCTTCCGGGTTTCCAACTGTCCTGATTATCTTATTTTTTAAATCTCCCTGCCCATCAAACAAATCTACAACTCTTGTTTCTTGTTTCTTGTTTCTTGTTTCTTCGGTTAATGCCATGGCATTAACGGTAAAATCTCTGCGAGCCAAATCCTCCTCTAAAGTTTTGGCAAATCTCACCTCATCTGGATGCCTTTTGTCAGAATATTTTGCTTCCAAACGGTAAGTTGTAATTTCAACTTCTTTGAGCGATTCTTTTTTACTCCCTGTACGGGCTGTCACTGTAAGAAATTTGTTTTCGTAAAAACTGTCGGGAAAGACTTTTTGGATTTCTTGGGGCTTGGCGTTGGTAGTAACATCCCAGTCCTTCGGCTCTGAAGAAAGCAAATAATCCCTGACGCAGCCGCCGACAATATATGCCTCAAAACCGGCTTTTTTTAAATCAGATATAATTTTTTTTATTTCTTTGGGAATAACCATATGATAATTTTAAATTCTAAAATTCAAATTTTAAATCAAATCTAAATGATAAAATGTTTTAAACATTTAAAATTAAATCATTTATTTAAAATTAAAAATTGGAAATTTAAAATTTATTGTATTTTATCTCAAATCTTGCTCTTTTTCAATATTTTTAGTATAGTTAGGTAAATTGCCTCCTTGCCTCCGTGGTGAAATGGACATCATTTATGGCTTCGCCCAGTGATTAACACTGGGCGCCAGGTGTTCATCACCTGGCGGACAACAATTAAAATCGCCCTCGTGGTGTAACGGATAACATCTTTGTCTTCGGAACAAATGATAGGGGTTCGAATCCTCTCGAGGGCACCACGTAATAAATTTTTCTAAAGAAAAATTTAAACGTGGTAGTCGCGTTTAAATTATAAATTTATTACATGACACAATTTTTTACTCATTTAGGTATGAAAAAAGTTTTTTTAACATTTTTATTGTCACTTGCTCTTCTACTTTTAATTTCAGCAACAGCAAAAGCAGAATTGGTACCCTGCGGCCGTAATCCCTTGGTTCCTTGCCAATTGTCAGATTTAAAAGAATTAGCTTTAAGGGTTTTTAAATTTATTGTCTTTACGGTGGCCACCCCCTTAGCAGGACTGGTAGTACTAATTGGAGGTATATTAATAATGGTTTCAGGAGGTCCTGGTTCAGCGGGTCCGGGGGGCATACCGTCTCCAAATTTGTATAGTACAGGCAGAAGAATGATATGGGGAGCAATTTTGGGCATATTTTTGATTTTTTCCTCCTGGCTGATTATCACTTCTGTTTTAAAGGCTTTAGGGTATAAGTGGTTCTAATAAGTTTTTTACTCCGCTAACTTAATTGGCAAAGCAGTTCGCTCTTAACGAAAAGGTGTACTTGTCCCCCACACATTTGTGTCCGCCCCCATAGCTCAGTTGTTAAAAAAAACAGGATAAATGCAATTTGTAGTTCGGCTTCCTTATGTGATATAATTGGGAGTATGAAAGACTATGTTATTTTAAAAAATGATGCAATAAAACTAAGAAAAAAAGGATTAAGTTACGGTGAAATAAAAAAGAGATTGCTGGTTTCAAAAAGTACCTTGAGCTTATGGTTAAAGGATGTACAGCTTACAGAGGAACAGAAAAAGAAATTTTACACAAAAAATATTATAAATTTATCCAAAGGCCCTCAAAGTCAAAAGGAAAGAAGAATTCGAGAAATCAATGAAATAATTAATACGTCAAAGAAAGAAATAAGCAATAGATTGTCTTTGGAAAGTTATAAGTTATTTGGCACTGCACTTTACTGGGCAGAAGGAAGTAAAACAGGTAAATTTGAAATCACTAATTCTGATCCTTACTTAATTTTATTTATGGTAAATTGGTTCGATAAAGTATTTGATGTAAAACCTAATAATTTAAAAGCTTGGCTTAACATATATCCACAGCAAGATGACAAAGAAATAAAGAAATTTTGGTCAGAGTTAACTGGTATACCATTAGATAATTTTGGCAAGAGTTTTATTAAACCAGCTAATAAAAACTATAGAAAGAATAATCTTTATTACGGTACGATTAAAGTAATGGTAAGAAAAGGAATGAATATGAAACACAAGACTTATGGATGGTTAAGGGCAGTTTTAAAAGATATATCGCAAAAAACTAATTTAGCACAAAAAGAATGGAAATCATTAAGAGATAATTCACGTCCAATTAATATTTAAAAAATCGCCCCGCTAGCTTAATTGGCGAAGCAGACCCCTCTTAAGGGTAAGATTATAGGTTCGAGTCCTATGCGGGGCACAAATTTGTGGGGGATGAAATTCCTGCTGGGGCACAACCATAGGCTAGGCCGGGTGATGGAAGCGGGTCATCTGAATTAGCAGCAAAAAATCACTGAATTTTTCTCAGTGATTTTTTGCTTGTTCGAAATAACTATGGTAGCTCCAAGCCGAGTTTATCTTTTATTGCTTTTTTAATTCTTTTTATGTTGTTGCGCATCATTGCAAACTCGTCCTCTATATCAGTCATCAGTTTTAAAAAGTTATCAAGAGTGGTAATAAGCTTATCAAGTTTCTCAGTAAATTTTAGATCCAGGTTTTTAATTTTTTCATCAACTGCATCCAAAATAACCGTTGTCTGTTCGGCTAAAAGCTCTTGAATATCTTTTTTAGTAAGTGTTTCTTCTGCCATAATTTTATTACCTACGCTTCCATGTTACCAATTTGAGAATTTGTGTCAATCTTTTTCTAAAATAATCTTTTTATCTTTGAGCACGAGCTTGCTTTAGAAAAGCGAGAGCAATTCCCGTTTTTTGTATACCGTTCCCTCTGCTAAAAGGTACTTCGCGTATTTTTCTATGTCTATATTTATGCCGACCTTTACTACAAGGAATGATGCAATCCTGCCAGTTCTTTGTTGAAAACAATACCAAACTTTGCCAAAGTTTCTTTATATGCTTGAAAATGCAGCATCTCGCTTTCAATCATGAGATTATCCATGTCAAATATCACTGCTTTTATCATTAGAATATTTTGTTTATTAATTTCATTGATTTTATTATGTATATTTTATAAAATTAAGCAATCAGAAGAGTCTTAGATTAGATACTTAGTTTTAACGGCTAACACAGTGTGTTAGCCGTTAAAATAGGCTCGAGGACGGTTGCTGCTGGACAGATAACAGAAAATATACTATAGTTACTAAAGAAAGCAAGATGCTTTCTTTTCTGTTTAAATGATGGTATAATAGATAAAACAAAAATATGGTGAATAAAGATAAAAAATCAAAAATTATTAAGGAACACGGTGTCCATGACAAAGACACTGGCTCTTCGGATGTGCAAATTGCCTTATTGTCAGAAGAGATAGACAATTTGGTTTATCATTTAAAAGAGCACCCAAAAGACATTCATTCTAAAAGAGGGCTTATCAGAATGGTGGTAAAAAGAAAAAAACTGCTGGCTTACCTTAAAGAAGAAGATGAAAAGAGATACAAAAGTATAATTAAGAAAATTGGGTTAAAAAAATAGATGTTAGATATTGGGTGTTAGATATTCAGAAGACAGCCTAATTACAAACTAACACCCACACCCAAAATCCAACACCTAACACCTAAAATGCCAAAACCAAAAGAACAGCGCGTAGAAGTATTGATTGATGTCCAGAATTTATATTATTCGGCGCGGAATTTGTATGGCAAAAAAGTAAATTTCGGCGAAGTCCTGAAAGAAGGAGTGGCTGGCAGGAAGTTCATACGATCTTTCGCGTACGTGGTAAGAACAAAAACTGGCGAAGAAAAGCCATTTTTTGATGCATTGACCAAATTAGGCATTGAAACAAGGGTGCGAGATTTGCAGGAATTTTACGGAGGCGCCAAAAAAGCCGATTGGGATGTGGGCATTGTCATTGATGCCATCCGCACAGCCGCCAGCTTGGATGTCATAGTATTGGCTTCGGGGGACGGCGATTTCATCCCCCTGGTTGAGTATTTAAAAAATCAGGGCAAACGGGTTGAAGTATTATCATTTGGCAAAACTACTTCCTTAAAATTAAAAGAGGCAGCTGATGAATTTATAGATTTGGACCAAGAACCGGAAAAATTCCTTCTTAAAAAGTAAGCGAACAAAGTGAGCTTACCCGCCTAAGTTTTTGTCTAAGCTAAATTAATTAAGATTAAAATTAAAAAATAAAGATAAAAACTTAGGCGGGTACTCGTTTCTCGCTTTAGAAACTCGTATGGACAAAGAAACATTTGAATTAGAGATTGGTGGTAAGCCTCTTAAAGTTAAAATCACTGATTGGACGGCCCAGGCATCTGGGTCTTGTTTGGTAAGTTATGGGGAGACTGAGGTATTAGCCACATCAGTTATGTCTCTGCGCAATGTGGAAGGGCAGGATTTTTTCCCCTTAACCGTTGATTACGAAGAAAGATTTTATGCTGCCGGCAAAATTTACGGTTCCCGTTTTATCAAAAGGGAAAGCCGGCCAACTGACGAAGCTATTTTGGCTTCAAGAATGATTGATAGGGCAATAAGGCCCCTCTTTCCAGAAGACTTTAAAAGAGAAGTTCAGGTAATTGTAACTTGTCTTTCATGGGATGGCCAAAACGACCCAGATAACGCAGCCATGATTGCTGCTTCCGTTGCCTTGGCAACTTCCAATATACCATGGAACGGGCCTTTGGCGGCATTGAGAATTGGCAAAATCCAGGGAAAGTTTATTGTCAACCCCAACTACAAAGAAAGGGAAGAAAGCCAAATGGATTTGACTTTATCGGCAATAGAAAAAGAGGGGGAAATACTAATTAACATGATTGAAATGGGAGGCAAAGAAGTTTTGGAAAACGATATTTTAGAAGCAATCAAATTTGCCGAGCCAGAATTTAAAAAAATATTTGATTTCCAAAATAAAATAATTAAAAAAATTGGTAGAGAAAAGTCTGAGTTTCCAGTGGCAGTAGAATCAGATATTGAGAATGAAATCAAGAAGTTTTTGGGAGACAAACTGGAAAAAGCTATTTTAGAAGCTAAACCCGGCGAAAAAAACCTGACTCAAACAGAGGTTTTAAAAGAAGAGTTGGTAAAATTTATTGAAGAAAAGTACCCTGGCCAAGGAAAAGAAAAACAGGTTCTTCCTTTTTTTGAAAAAGAAATTGAAAGAATAATTATAAATAACATTATAGAAAATAATAAAAGGCCTGATGGCAGAAAAATAGATGAGATAAGGCCTTTGTCTTGTGAAGTGGGCGTGCTGCCCAGAACCCACGGCAGTGGAGTTTTTCATAGAGGATTGACCAAAATTTTGTCTATTTTAACTCTAGGCGGGCCCAATGACCAGCAAATTTTGGAGGGCATGGAGGTAGTTGGCAAAAAAAGATTTTTACACCATTATAACTTCCCTCCCTTTTCAACCGGCGAAACTGCGCCACTGAGAGGCCCCAAAAGAAGAGAGATTGGCCATGGCCATTTGGTAGAAAAAGCATTACTGCCTATGATTCCTTCTGCTGATGTTTTCCCTTATACCATAAGAATTGTCTCTGAAGCCCTTTCCAGCAACGGCTCTACCTCAATGGCATCGGTTTGCGCCGCCTCTATTGCCTTGATGGATGCCGGGGTGCCAATCAAAGAGCCCGTTGCCGGTATTTCTATTGGGTTGGCAAAAGACGAAAGCTCGGGAAAATACAAATTATTAACAGACATCCAGGGCCCTGAAGACCACTTTGGCCATATGGACTTTAAAGCGGCTGGCACAAAAAATGGCATCACAGCCATTCAAATGGACATAAAAATTGACGGCATTGGCCAAAAAATAATCAAGGAAGCGCTTTTGAGGGCCAAAGATGCAAGATCAAAAATTCTTGATATAATAAAAAAAGAAATTGCCCAGCCGCGCAAAAATCTTTCGCCCCTTGCCCCAAAAATCTTTTCTATGCAGATTAATCCTAGTAAAATTGGAGAAGTGGTGGGGCCAAAAGGCAGCGTCATAAATAAAATGATTGAGCAGTACGGGGTAACCATAGACATTGAGGATTCTGGATTAGTATTTATCACCAGCCAAGACCAAGAATCCATTGAAAAAACAGTCAATCACATCAAAGGCATTGTAAAAGAAGTGACAGTGGGAGAAATATTTTCCGGAACGGTCAGAAAAATTATGGACTTTGGCGCTTTTGTGGACATACTGCCCGGCCAATCGGGATTAGTGCATATATCTGAATTCGTGCCCTACCAAATTAAACAAGTATCAGACGTGGTAAAAGTGGGAGATGTTATCCCGGTAAAAGTAACGTCTATTGATGAATTGGGAAGGATTAATCTTTCGGCTATAAAAGCTGGATTCAAACCCAAATTAGAAAATAGAAAGTAGAAACTAGGAAATAGAAGTATAAGTTTCGCCTGCCTGCGTTAGGCAGGCATTCTAGATTCTATTTTCTAGATTCTAAATTCTAAGTTTATGGCAACAAATATAAAACAATTATTGCAAAGGGAAGACATAATAACGATGAGAAAAGATATAAAAGAATTAAAGAGAAACAAATTTTTTAAAAAAATTGACCAGCCTACCTTAAAAGAACAGCCGATACCAAGCGCCGTTCTGCCTAAACAAAAAACAGTGGAAAACCAAAGCCCAGCCCCAAAACCAATAGTCCAAAAGCCAAAAGTAAATATTGATTCTGTGGCAGCAGAAAAAGAAAGTATAAAATTTCAACAGGTAAAACCAATGGAAACTCAAGCTAAAAAGCCAGCAGAAAGTATTGTGCTTCCCAAAGATAATGAAATTTTAACCGAAGAAACAGACAAACCAAGAACTCCAAGCGAGGTACCGGAAAAAGAGTATTTAAAAAAGATTCCACTGGCTCAAAAAGAAAAACTTAAAGCTTCGGTAAAAATAGAAGAGCAACAAAGGAGAAAGTTTATGGAAGATGTTGAAAAATGGGCCAGCTCAACAGAAGAAAACCCAGAAGATAACTAAACAACCAACAAACATGGAAAAAGAGTTAGTAGAAAATTTAAAACAAAAGTTGGAAAGGGAAAGGTCCTCTTTAAAAAAAGAGTTGGAATCTTTTGCCAAAGAAGATAAAAATATAAAACATAATTGGACTACCCGTTACCCCAATCGAGAAAACGGCAACATGGAAGAAGAAGCCGATGAAGTTCAAGAGTACGAAAATCTGGTCAGCTTGGAACAAAACCTTGAGCTACGGCTCAAGGATATTAATTTGGCTTTAGAAAAAATAGTCAAAGGAAATTATGGAACCTGCGAAGAGTGCGGAAAGGAAATTGAGGAGGAACGACTATCGGCTTATCCAGAAGCAAAGCTATGCATAAAATGCAACAAGTAAAAATTAGAATTTCGAATTTAGTATTTTGTAGTTGGAATAGAATAATGAATAAAGAATTCTAAACTCAATATTCAAAATTCAATTCTATCTTTTAACTTCTAAATTCTATATTCTAATTAGTAATGTGCCCTCAAAAGTATATTCAGCCGCCATTGTCGGTTTAGACGCCCAATTAGTTGAAGTTGAGGTTGATGTTTCCCACGGCCTAAGGTCTTTTTCCATTGTTGGACTGGGAGACTGAGCAATAGAAGAATCGACTGTTGTGATAAAATGTTTAAGGTGTTCTTAGAAACAAAGTTATTACCGTTAAGATAAATTCAAAAGCAAAATAACTAAGTAAAACTCTGTTTTTTTGATATAAATTGTAAATTGTAAATTAAACTTGACAAAGAGTGAACTTTATGTAAAAATATTATCAGAACCTTAACTTAACGCCGTACCCAATCAGTTAGGAGGTGTAAGGTGAAGGGCATTTGCAATGTTTGCGGGAGAAGGAAAGTGGTTCATAAGAACCGTAGGTCCGGCAAAGCTGTCTGTCCTGCCTGCTATGCAATAGCTCGCTACTATGACCCCTCA
>CAYIDV010000001.1:9262-49970 GCA_964362315.1 uncultured Candidatus Saccharibacteria bacterium | reverse complement strand
TCAAGCCGGTGGCAATGCGCACTGAAGACGGCAAAGCTGTCTGTCATGCCTGCTACCGCAAAGACCCTTCCACCCATGAGAAGTGCTCTGAATGTGGAGAGGTCAAGCCGGTGGCAATGCGCACTGAAGACGGCAAAGCTGTCTGTCCTGCCTGCTACCGGCGGAGCAAAATTGGCAAATGCGCCAAGTGCAAAGAAACAAAAACCATTCAGGCGCTTGGGCTTTGCTACGGTTGCTACCAGTCGCAAAGACGTGTAAAAATGGCAGCTATATTGTGAAAACCCGCCCTGCAAAATTTCTTAGTTTTGCAGGGCTTTTTTCTTTCTCAAAATCTGATAAAATAATTTTAATCTTTTATATTTAATATTTGATTTTATTATAATGCCCTCAAAAGTATATTCAGCCGCCATTGTCGGTTTAGACGCCAGGCCCGTAGAAGTGGAGATTGACGTCTCTCATGGCCTGCGCTCTTTTTCTATTGTGGGGCTTCCCGATAAAGCGGTGGAGGAATCTAAAGAAAGAATAGAATCTGCAATCAAAACCTCCAAATTGCTGTCGCCTTACCAAAGACCTTTTAGAATTTTGGTAAATCTGGCGCCAGCTGACTTAAAAAAAGAAGGTTCGTTATACGATTTACCAATTGCCTTGGCTTTTTTATTGAGTTCAAAACAAACCTATTTTAATCCAGAAGACAAAATATTTTTGGGGGAGCTGTCCTTAGATGGAACCTTAAGGCCGGTCAAAGGAGCTTTGTCTTTTGCCTTGTTGGCTAAAAATCTGGGAATAAAAGAAATAATTTTACCAAAACAAAATGCCAGGGAGGCTAGTTTGGTAAGCCCCGTTAGAAATTTTAATGAGAAATCTAACGGTAAGAATTTTAACGAAAAAATTTCTAACGAAGTAAAGGTAATCGGAGTTGAGTCTTTAACTGAGGCCTTGGCTTATTTAGAAAACAGAAAACCAATTGAGCCGTTTTCCTCAGAATACTTGTTTGAAAATACCAACGAAAATTCAGATAACTCTGTTGATATTAGCTGGATAAAGGGACAAGAATATGCTAAAAGGGCCTTAGAGATTTCAGCTGCTGGAGCCCATAACTTATTTTTCTTTGGGCCGCCGGGAGGAGGCAAAAGTCTATTAGCAAAATCTTTGCCTTCAATTTTGCCTCCCCTAACTTTTGCCGAATCCCTGGAAGTTACCAAAATCTACAGCGTTGCCGGATTGTTAAGAGAAAATCAAATCTTGGTCAACGCCAGACCCTTTCGCTCACCTCACCACACTTTATCTGAAGCAGCTTTAATAGGCGGGGGAAATCCGCCCAGGCCCGGAGAAATGACTTTAGCCCATCGGGGAATTTTGTTTTTAGACGAGTTTCCGGAATTCCACCGAGACGCCCTTGAATCTTTGCGCCAGCCCATAGAAGACGGAAAAATCACTGTTTCCAGAGCCAAAAACACTCTTACTTTTCCCAGCCGTTTTACCTTGATTGCCGCTTCCAACCCCTGTCCCTGCGGCTACTTAAACAGTCCAGAAAATCCCTGTTCTTGCACCAGTTCCCAAGTGGCAATGTATAAAAGAAAACTTTCAGGACCCCTAATGGACAGAATAGACATTTTTATTGAGGTGCCAGCAGTAAAATATGAAAAATTAGCGGCTGAAGTTAGCCAAAATCAAGGCCAAGTTTTAAGAAATAAAATAGCCAAGGCAAGGGAAATCCAAAAAGAAAGGTTTAAAAATGATAAAATTTTGGTCAACTCAGAAATGAACATCCCCGAAATTAAAAAATACTGCCAGCATGATTTTGAATCTCAGAATCTTTTGAAAAGATATGTGGATTCGGGAAAGCTTTCGGCTAGAGGCTACCATAGGGTTTTAAAAGTAGCCAGAACCATTGCCGATTTGGCAGATAGTGAAAATATCCAGAAAGAACACGTGGCGGAAGCTTTAATGTACCGACTTAAAGAGTAGGTTAAACTAAATAATTCAATGGCTCACTCGAGTGAGCCATTGAATTTTTGTGATTGAAATGTTTACCTGTTCTTGTGATTAAAAATAGTTAGGCGGGGTCCGACCCCGTCAATATTAAACCCCCTGCAAAAAATTGACGGTCGTCAACTTTTTGCAGGGGGTTTTTGGGTATAAAAAACCAGAAAAAACGGCTAAAATTGCCATTTTAGCCGTTTAATTGACTGTTTTTAACGGCTCTCATCCGCCAGCTGGCGGATGAGAGCCGTTAAAATAGCTACTTATACTTAATGGATGATTTCCCAGCTAAAGGATTCCTGTCTCCTGAAACCCCAAAGTGCAGGTGGTAGCCAGTTGATTTACTCCCTGTGTTTCCCATAAATGCAATTCTATCTCCAACAGTAACATTGTCTCCGGATTTGACAAAAATATTTTGCAAATGGCCATAATAAGTCACTACTCCATTGTTATGTAAAATTGTTAGATAATTTCCGTACCTGTAGTCATATCTGACTCTCTGCACTATACCGGAAGCTGCCGCATAAACAGGCGTTCCTAATTTATTGGCAATATCAACTGCATTGTAGTAATGGAGACCCTGCGTAATTATGCCTTCTGTAGGATAAATAAAGAAGGTGTCTGGCAATGGAGCTTTGGCAATAGAAGGTGCTGGCTTTTTAGGCATTACGCCATCTGGAACAATTAGAATATCTCCTATAAAAATATCTAATTCGTTTGTCAGATTATTAAAGGCAATTATGTCATCTGTTTTGGCTTTATAGGTTTTGCCTATTTGGTTTATGGTGTCTCCCGATTTGACAACGTGTATAACTCCGGGAACTGACAAAATAACAAGATTCTGCCCTACTTGCAGGGGGGAGTCTTTTGAAACTTTGTTTGCATCGGCAATAGTTTCTGGGGGAACTTTAAATTCTTTGGCTAATAACTTTATAGTGTCGCCCGGCTGCACAGTGTAGTCTGTAATTTCCTGTTTTTTGGAAAATTCCCCAAAAATATCTCCCAGGGTTTGGGTGGTTAAGACTCTGGGAGTGGAAATTCCGTAAATAAAATTATCTCCTATTTTCAAGTCAGGAGTTTCCAGCGCCAAGGCTTTGTTTTGGTCAAAAAATAAACTGTTGTCTTGGGAGTTTGAATTATTCTGAAAAAATGATTTAAATAATGTGTCTCCGTTTTCAAAATAACTTAATTTATTCAAGTTGGCAGATGACAAAAACAATAATCCCAATAAAACAAAGCAAGATAACCCAAAATAAAAACCTCCGTCAATAGAACGGCGTGGTTTTTTATAAGGTAAATAAAGAAAAGGATTTTTGAAAAACCCTCGTAGTTTTATCTGCTTAAATTTTCTTTTAAAAAATGTAAACAAAATGTTTTGCTTTGATTTTGATACGGTAAGGTTAGCACTTAACACTGCCTCGGTCAAGTTTTTATCCACAACTCTAATATTTTTGCTATAATCTAAAAATGAACCTACTTTCTGTTAAAACTATAAAACTGCTGCTATCAAAATACAAAAACAGGCCTTCAAAAATAATGGGCCAAAATTTTTTAGTAAACCAAGGAGCTTTAAATAAGATAATTGAAGCGGCTGAACTGACTGCAAAAGACATTATTTTGGAAGTGGGGCCGGGCATAGGAACTCTTACAAAAGAATTGGCCAAAAGAGCGGGTAAAGTTATTACTGTAGAAAAGGACAAGTTAATGATTGAAATTTTAAAAGAAACACTGAAAGATTACAAAAACATAGAAACTATCAATGATAATATTTTAAAATTTAACCCTAAAAGCTATAATCTAAAAGCTAAAAGCTACAAGTTAGTTGCTAATATTCCCTATTATTTAACTTCGCCTCTTATAAGAAAATTTTTGGAGTCAAAAAACCCTCCTGACAAAATTATTTTAATGATTCAAAAGGAGGTAGCGCAAAGAATTTGCGCCAGACCGCCTTCACCCCCACACCAAAGTTCTAAAAGAACTTCTGGTGTGGGGGCAAGAATGAGTTTGTTGGCGGTTTCTGTTCAGTTTTACGCAAAACCAAAGATAATTTCTTATATTTCAAAAAAATGTTTTTGGCCCGCCCCAAAAATTGACTCGGCCATCATTAAAATATCAGATATTAAAAACCTTAAAATAGATGCCAAAAAATTCTTTAAAATAGTTAAAGCCGGATTTTCCCAACCCAGAAAACAATTGGCAAATAACCTGTCTGGTTCATTAAAAATTGATAAAATCCAGGTAAATGCCTGGCTTTTAAAAAATAAAATAAATCCAAAACAAAGGGCAGAAACTTTAAGCGTTCTTGACTGGGAAAAGTTAGCTAATAGTCAGTCTATAAACATATAAAATTTAAAATTGTTAAATAGCCTTTAGCCAAGTCGACAGTCAGTTTATAGCCTAATAGTCGGCAAAATACACCACAATATTCACAGCTGTGAGTATTGTGGTGTATTTTGTATTGTGGGATATTTTGCCGAATGGTAAAATTAAGTAGAAAATGAAAACAAGAATTACAGATAAATTTCTTTGGGATCTATATAATTTTTTGGAAAGAACTGTTGATAGTATTCCAGAATTTTACCCATACCCCACAATAAAAACTGTTTTGCTTGGCCCTAAAGATTCCATTTCATATAAATATCTTAAGCAAATCGGCAGAGAAAAATTCTACAAATTAATAATTTATTTGAAGAGAAAAAATTATATAAAAGCTAAAAACTTAGAGGGTAAAAGAGGGATTATTATTACTAAAAAGGGGATAGACAAGGCTCTCAAATCAAGTTTTAGAGTTGAAACGAAAAAGAAAAGGAAAGACAGTAAATGGATAATGTTAATTTTTGATATGCCTGCCAAATATAGAAAATCTAGGGATCTATTAAGAAGTATTTTGAAAAATTTAGGATATAAAATGTTTCAGCAAAGTGTATGGATAACCCCTTATGATGTTTCTGAAAACACAGAACAATTATTGCAATTACATTCTTTAGACCAATACGTAAAAATATTTTTAATTGAAGAAATATGACTCTAATCAAATACAATATCTATAAAATCTTAAAGCATTCCCTAATTATAAAACACTCTGCAATTCTCACACCTGTGAGAATTGCAGAGTGTTTTATTTGAAACTTAATAGTCCTTAGTATCAAAATAGTTAATGAATCTTGGTTGTGGATATTAACAGCTCGTTGACTGTTTAATTTATGATATAATCAATAAATATTCAAAATATGTCCATTTTTAACTCTTTGTTAAAACATAAAAGAATAGGGTTTTCTCTTGTTTTGTTTTTTGTTTTATTAGGAATTTTACTGCCAAACAGAGTAGAAGCTCAATTCGGCCCCATAGCCAAAGTATTGCGTCTAGGTTTTGCAGGTATTAAAGCAGTTATTCCTAGTTTAGAACAGATTGCGATTGCAATATTAGAAGGACTTGCCTATTCTATTTATTATATTGGTTACACCGCTGCTTATGTTTTGTCTTATGTATTTAGTGCTGTTACCAATATTCTTTTAAAAGATGAGTTGGGCAGATGGGCAATAACAAATATTGACACTTCTTATTTAGCCCCTGTTTTTGTAGCTGCCTGGAATGCTGTAAAATTATGGGCCAATATAATTTTAACGCTGGGATTCATAGGGGTGGCCGTGGCTTTCATTTTAAGTTTGGACCAGTACAAAAAATTATTAGTTCCTTTGTTAATAACCGCTCTTTTAATCAATTTTTCTTTAGTATTTGTCGGCTTTATGATTGATATAGCCAATATCGCTATGCTAAGTTTTTTGGGAATTAACACTGTTGATTCTTCAACTGGGATGGTAGGTCAAATACATGCAATCTGGGGAGAATTAGATAAAAGGACTCCTGATATAGTGAAGGCGGCAGAGTTTTTTGGGATTAGCTCTTATCTTGGTTTGATTCATCTTACGGTTGCGGCAACTTTTTTCTGGCTAATATTAACATATGTAATAAGATACGCTATGTTGGCAATTTTGTTTATTTTGTCGCCCTTGGCTTTTGCCTTAAGGGTTTTTCCTTTTGAGGGGGCAAAGAAGGCTTGGAGCACTTGGTGGCAGCAATTCTTGAAATGGTGTTTTGCCGGGTTGATAGCAACCTTTTTTTTAAGATTAGCTATGGATGTGCTTGCATCTTTCAACCCTGAATTTATAGATACAAGTGGAGCACAAGCCATCTATATAGCACTTGTCAAAAATACGACTCATCTTTTAATTGTTTTAATGTTTATGCTCATTGGCCTAAAATTGGCAATGAAATCCAGCGCCATAGCTAAATTGGTAATGGCAGCCACCGCCGCAATTGTAGCAGCAATTATCACTGGCGGCGCTTCTCTGGCGGGAACAGTAGGAAAAGGGGCATTAAAGATGGGCGGGAAGGGATTAACCAAATTAGGGAGTAAGGAGGGATGGAAAAGTATGGCAAGCGGCATTAAATCAGCGGCTGGCAAAGCTTTTAGTTTGGAAGGCATAAAAACAGGAGCACGAGGTATAAGAGCTGGAGCACGAGGTATAAGAACTGGAGCAAGAGCTGGGTGGGAAGGGCTAAAAGCTGCGCCAGGAGTGGGATTAAGAGGGATAAAAGCCGCTCCAGGGGCATTGATGAGCGGTGTAAGTGCCCTATGGCAAACTGGAGGAGCTGCTGTTTCAGCTATAAAAGATCCAAATGTATGGAGAAACGGGTGGGAAGCTACAAAGAATTCAATAAACGCTGCGCCAGGCTCTGTTTGGCAAGGAATAAAAACTGGTGCACCAGTGGCATGGAAGGGAATAACAACTGGCGCAGGAGCTACAACAGATATGGCGCTAAATGGAATGGCAACTGCATTAAGGGGCGCGGGTATTGTATTAAGTGGCAGAAGCAATATTAAGGCAACAGTGTCTGACTGGGCAACAAGGGTGGGAGAATGGAGTGGGGCAATTGACCCGGGAACTGCTGATTTAGCGCAACAAGAAAGAAACAGAAAAAAGACGGAAGAACCATTAAAAAGATATAAAGCCGTGCAAGAAAATAGAGGCAGTCAAGCGCTATTTAACATGAGAAAAAGCGCAGTATTTGATGAGGAACGAGCCGCTATTGATACTGTGTTAGCCCAAAATGATGCGCTTTATTTGCTCGGCAACAAAGAAAAACAGCAGGAAGCCATGAATAATGCAATGAGATTTGGAATTTCAGGAAGCGATTTCACCAAAAACAATGCCGATTTGGTTGATGCAAAGAAATTTAAAGAATTTATGGCAAGGTATGACCAAGACATAAAAAATGGAATGTCTTTGGGAGAAGCCCAGACAAAGGCTACAAGAGATGTGCAATCTCATAACTTTGCTATGATGAAAATAGATAATATAGAAAATATGAGCGACAAAGACGTTATAAAGGAGGCTAAAGAAAAAACTGCCAGAGGAGCAAAGTTTTTGCATGAAGCAAATAAAAGAAATATACTTGATATGATTGATGACGACTATAAGGTTGTTGGAGAATTGATGCAAGAATCAAACGACAAATATCGCTCAAATACTTTACGAGAGGCCATAAAGTCAAATCCTCTATACAGGAAATATGACAGACCAGCAATAGAGAGAAGAGCAAGAGAAATTGCCGTAACAAAAAATTTGCCCTGGCAAACGACATATGGCGATGCTGAGCAAGAGTTAGTTAATGAAGATTACCAAAGGACAGATAAGATATCAAACTTGTCAAAGAGCGCAATGGGAAATGTAGCATTCCTAAGAAATATAAGGGCAAAATCTTTAGGCAAACAAATAGACAGGTTGCCTACATCTAAGTTTAATGAGTTAAAGAAGTGGGTTACTGATCCTGTAAAAATGTCTGAAATGAGAGATGAGCTTGATAGATTAAGATTAGCAGGTAAAAATAAGGAAGCAGACAATTTGAAAGATGTTATAGATAAAATTAATACGGCCTAATAGTTAAAAAACATGGTAAACAATAACAATAAAAGAATAATTTTTGATTTACCCACAGATGCAGATACGGCAGATGTTATTAATGAGATTTTAAAAGATAATGATTTAAAAGAAACTCTTGATGAACGTTTTGATAAAATTATAAATAATGAGGATTCAAAACTAGTAATAATACGGGATGCTGCAATAATTCTTGTACAAAAAAAAATTTCCGAGGAAAAACTGGTTGAATTTCTACAAAAACACTTGGGGATCTCTATGGAAATTGCTAGAAAGGTGGTAACTGATATAAAAGAAAAACTTATCCCCTACGCTAAAATAATTGATGTTAAAAAAGAGGAAGAATTAAGAGAAAAAGAAGAAAAGACAAAAAAACAAAAGGAAGACATACAAGAAGCATTGTTAGAAAAGATAAGGAACGACATGCCGTTCCAAAAATCAGAAGAAAAACTACCTGCTTCTTACCTTAAAAAAATAGAAATTACCGATGTAGAGAAAAATGCAGAAGAGATGGAAAAAGAGGGAATGAATGTTATTTCAAAAGAAAAAAATAAATTTACTAAAAAAGAAGAAGTTAAGTCTCCACAAACACAGAAAAACAAACCAGACGTTTATCGTGAGCCAATAGAATAATTTTTGTAAAAAAAGAGGGTTAAACATGTGTTTATGTGTTCAACCCTTTGTTTTTTACTATCACCCTCCGTAACGCTTTTTGAAGTCTTCATCGCTTTCGTTCTTTTTCTTCTTGTTCTTGTTCCTAGTTCCACTGGGATTTTGGCCTTGGCCAGAACCACCACCCGATGGATCAGCTCTACTGCCTTTCATGGCAGCAGCTATTGCCATTGCAGCACCACCAGCGGCGCCGATAAAACCGGCTATGTTGGAGTCTCCCAAAGGCTCTCCGCCAGAGTGGATGTTAAGGTCCTGCTCGGTGCGGGTGAAAGTGCCTCCACCAGCCAAAGCTTGGCTTTGCAGTTTGTGAAGTGCCGTTTCCTTCCATTCATAAGCACCACTTTTCTTAAGAAGTGCTGCTGCTTCGGCAACAGTTTTACCCATCCTCTTGGCTTCGCCCGCAACCCACTGGTCAAGCGCTATTTCAACCACGCCGCCAACCAAGTGAGCATTACCCATAGCAACGTTTAAAGCGGCATCTGCATCTAGTTTGGATGTTTTCACCCGAACTTCAGCAGCTGCCATGTTGGCCTCTTCTCCAATACGGGATGTTTCAACCTCCTCAAGGCGCTTGCCGAGGTCTTCGGACACATGGACGTACTCAATCCTAAGGTACGCCTCGCCAGTTCCTTCCAGATTGAACGTAGTAGCGCTCTTGTCGAAAAGTCCACACCTGACAAACAGGCTGTCGGGCTTTTGCAACAATTCGTTAACATCCTTGCTTAGCTCTTCGTTCATCTTGCCACCAATCACCTTATCAAAGGGGTGCTTGCCAAATACAGAAAGCATATGAGTAGAAAATCCGTTTTCTACCCAACGCTTTAACTCGACCACATCATCGATTGGTACGCCAGATTCGATGATGTGGATAAGTTGGTCTTCATCCTCTAATGGCACCCTAAAGAAAAAGGTGGAATCAGTGTGCATTTTTTGCCGGTCAAATGAGCGGACGGCTATTTGGTCCCCCGACCTTTCATAGCTCGGTTTGTTTGAGTTCGGGTCCGCCTGGTAAGTGAACTGATGCATCCCCACATACATACGGCGCAACCTTATGCCCGGAAACCATGGTACAAAGTGGGGACCTGGCCTTAAGGTTCTTCTTTCAACATAGCCAAACCACTGACGAAAGGCGATAAAGTCGGGGTTTACGGTGTTGGACCACGAACCGATGTACCAAATGACCGTAAGCGAAAACACAAGCCAGTCAATCCAGTTGAAAGACCTCCAATCAAAGGTAAAGATAGCAATACCTGCCCCAAAAATGGGAGCTATCACCAATGTGACGACAAAACCTCGCAACAGCCGTGCTAGTAGCTTATGCTTATCCATATTCATCCCTCCAGAAAAGTCCGGTATGCTCCGCACACGCGAAGCTTAACGGGACAAGTTGTCAAAGGGCGATTTAGTTAACCTGAAACGCTCAGGTTAAACCATACATTCTTTTATCACAGACCAATATGTTTGTCAATCTTTGGGTGTTGGGTTTTGGGTATTGGATATTAGAATAAATTTATCTAATCCACAAGTACGTTTTTAATATTTCTTATGATGTAGTATAATCATAGAATAGATATTAGGTAATATGAAATTTAATTCGGTAGATGATTTAGATGTTTATAAAAAACTATTTGATTTAGCCATTGAAATACATAATTTAACTTTGTCTCTTCCAAGGTTTGAATTATTTGAAATAGGTTCGCAACTAAGAAGATCTTCAAATTCGGCACCGGCAAATTTAGCGGAAGGATTTAATAATAAACATACAAATATCTATTTGGAAGGAATCAGCAGGGCACAGGGAGAAATCAGGGAAACAATTCATCATTTAAAAATATCATTTCAAAAACGATGTATAAATGAAGAAAAGTTAAATTATTTTTTAAAAGAATACGATGTTTGTGGAAAGATGTTAACTAATTTAGGAAAGTCTTTGAAAGACTAGAACCTAACATCTAACACCTAACACCCAAATGGCTCAGTACCCCATTCCTCAATTTATTGAAGAAGAATCAAAAATTGTTTTTTTTCTGACTTTCAGGCAGTTTTTTCTGCTCGTTGGAGGAGGAGTTGTTTGTTTTATAATGTTTTTAACCCTGCCTGTTTATCTTTTTGTGATTTTTTCATTGGTTGTTGCTATTTTAGTTGTAGCAATAGCTTTTATTAGAATTAACAACCAATCTGTGATTAAGGCAGTTTTTAATTACTTTGGATTTATGACTGGACCAAAAAACTATGTGTGGAAGAAAGAAAATAAATGATAATTTTAAATTCTAAATTTTAAATTTTAATTGAAACCAAAATTTTAAAAAACATGGAATACGACCTGGAAGAAAGAACTGCTAAGTTTTCAGAAAATATTATTAGCTTTTGTAAAAAATTACCACAAGATACGATAACAAAACCGATTATCGGTCAACTAGTAAAATCAGGAACAAGCATAGGAGCTAATTATATGGAAGCAAATGGGGCAAGTTCTAAGAAAGATTTCAAGAATAAAATATTTATATGTAAAAAAGAGTGTAGAGAAACTAAGTATTGGTTAAGAATTTTAGCAAAAACAATTGAAAGTTTTGCTCCCGAGTGTAGAAAATTATGGAAAGAAGCTCAAGAATTGACTTTGATATTTTCAAAAATAGCTTTAAATACAAAATAAAATAGAGTTTTAAAATTTAATAATTAAAATTTGATTTAAAATTTAGAATTTAAAATTTTAGAAATGGAGCCAACTACCCAGGAATTTTTAAAAATAAAAGACATTAAAGACGGAGTCTTAATTTTAGAAAACAACGATATACGAGGAATTTTGCAGGTTTCTTCTGTAAATTTTGCTTTGCAGTCTTTAGAGACCCAGTCAGCTATCATTTACAGCTTTCAAAGTTTTTTAAACTCTTTGGATTTTTTTTGTCAAATCATCATTCAGTCAAGACATATCAATATCACTCCTTACTTAGAAAGTATCAGGGCTTTAGAAGAAAGACAAACCAATGAACTTCTGAAAACACAAATATCTTCTTACGCTGAATTTATAAAAGAATTAGTAAAGGGAGAGCAAATTATGACCAAAAGTTTTTACCTGATCGTGCCCTACACACTCATACAGGGGTTAGGAGTAAAAACTGCGGTAAGCCAATCTACTTTTGCAAAGTTATTCGGTAAAGGGAGAGGTCGAGACCAGCAGATGAAAGATGAGGATTTTGAAAAATTCAAGGGCCAGCTCTGGCAAAGAATGGAGTTTTTGGCAATGGGATTAAAAAGATGCGGCCTTGATGTTTTCCCCCTAACAACTCCTGAGTTGATTGAATTGCTTTGGTCAATACATCATCCGTCAGAAGCAGAAGTTGGGTATTCTCCCCAAATAGCACCGGAACTACTTAGATAAAAATTTAAAAAAATAAAATATCAAAAATCAAAAATACAGATTAAAATGAAAAAAGATAAGAGTGATTTTAAGAGAAGATTGTATAATTTCGTTATAAAGCTCATTCAATTTATAGATAGGCTACACAACGATAATGTATCTAAAAGGATTAGCGACCAACTTTTAAGAAGCGGAACAAGTATTCTTAGTAACTACATAGAGGGACAAGCTGCCAGTAGTAAAAAAGATTTTACAAACTTTTTCTCTATTTCATTAAAATCAGCTAATGAAAGCAAGTTGTGGTTGGCTTTATTGCGAGATACTAAAAGAGTGAAGCCAGAAGATGTAGAATGGTTTTTAAAAGAGTTAAATGAAATATCAAATATCTTCGCTTCAAGTATTATTACTTTAAAAGGCAAGAGGTGATTTTTAATTTTTACTTTGTATTTTTAATATTTAATTTTTAATTTTTAATCTATAGTCATGGATTTTCCCTTTTTCAAAAAGAAAAAAGAGGTTGAAACAGAGGATAAAATAGTTGATGAGGCAAGTTTTAACATAAAGGATGTTATTGCCCCGCCCTACTTGGGGATAACTCAAAATTATATAAAGCTTGAGGAAAGAATTGCCAAATCATTTTTTATTTTTTCCTATCCCAGGTATTTGGATACAGGATGGCTTTCTCCGGTCATTAACTTAAATTCGCCAATGGACATATCTTTTTTTATCTACCCGGTAAGCAACGAGTTGATTTTAAAAAAATTGAGAAAAAAAATTACCCAAGTATCTTCGGAATTATTAGAAAGGCAGGAAAAGGGGCTTATCCGCGACCCTGTTTTGGAAGCCGGCTATCAAGATATTGAGAATTTGAGGGATAAAATAGTAACATCCCAAGAAAAAATGTTCAGATTTGGGTTGTATCTTACCGTATATGAGAATACAGAAGAAAAAATAAAAGAAACAGAGACAACTTTAAGGTCTATTTTTGAATCCCGTTTAATATACATAAAACCAGCTCTCTTCAGGCAAAAAGAAGGTTTTATTTCAACCAGCCCTTACGGCTTAGACCTGCTTTCAACCAATATCCCCATTAACACAGAGCCACTTTCAACCACTTTTCCTTTTATTTCTTTTGATTTAAGCTCTAATGAAGGAATTTTATATGGCATTAACGGCCATAACAGTTCTCTGGTGCTATTTGACCGGTTCTCTCTGGAAAATTCTAACATGGTGGTGTTTGCCAAATCGGGAGCGGGCAAATCGTACGCGGTCAAACTGGAAATTTTAAGGTATTTGATGACGGGAATTGATATTATTGTTATTGACCCGGAAAACGAATACGAATTTTTGGCCGACGGCGTCGGTGGTAATTTTTTTAGGATATCTTTAACCTCAAAAAGCCACGTCAATCCATTTGACTTGCCTACTCCAGGGCCCGATGACAACCCAGAAGACATTTTAAGGTCAAACGTAATAAATTTAGTGGGATTTTTAAGAATAATGTTAGGAGGGCTAACCATTGAAGAAGACAGTATTTTAGACCAGGCCATCAGCGAAACTTACTCCCTCAGAGACATTACCCCGCAATCTAACCCAAATACTTGGCAGGAAAAGATACCTGTTATGTCTGACTTGGCTGAGATTTTAGAAAACATGTCAGGAGCAGAATCTATGACCAGACGGCTTAAAAAATTCACCCAGGGGACATTTGCTGGGTTTTTCAACCAAAAATCCAATATTGAAATTGATAAAAACTTTATCGTCTTTGGTTTAAAAGACATGCAGGAATCTTTAAAACCAGTGGCTTTGTTTATGATAATGCGTTATGTCTGGAACATCATCAGGACGGAAGCCAAAAGGAGAATTTTGGTGATTGACGAGGCTTGGTGGTTGATTAATTCAGAAGACGGCGCCTCATTTTTGTTTGGTGTGGTAAAAAGGGCCAGAAAATACTGGCTGGGGGTAACCACTATTACCCAAGATGTAGAAGATTTTATGAAGTCGTCTTATGGAAAAGCCATTATTACAAACTCCTCTCTGCAGCTTTTGCTAAAACAGTCGCCCGCAGCCATTGAGCTGTTGCAGAAAACATTTGATTTGACTGAACAAGAAAAAATGCTGTTGTTAGAATCGGCAGTGGGTGAAGGACTTTTTTTTGCCGGAAGAAAACACGTTTTTATCAGCGTAAAAGCCAGCTATACAGAAGACCAAATTATAACCACTAATCCCGAGGAAGTGGAAAAAATCAAAGAAGCCAGAAAGAAATTGGCAACGGGGTAATAGTTTTTTTAAATATATAATTTGATATAATAAAATAATAGTTATCTTATATGAAAAAATATAAAAATTATCTATTTGTTTTGACGTCTATCTTGCTATTGGTTTTAGCCCCGTCTGTTTTAGCTTTGGAATTAAAATACCCTCCCTTGTTTGGATTGGAGCCGACAGGGGCAACTGCTTTGCCTAAATTCATTTTATATATTTTTTACTTCTTATTATTATCGGCTGGAGGCATGGGTATTTTATCAATAGTCATTGGGGGATTTCAGATATTATTAAACTTTGGCAGACCGGAGGCAGTAAGCGCTGCCAGAAAAAGAATTTTTGACGCTGTTATGGGAATAGTTCTTTTAGTGACATCTGTAGTACTATTGAATACAATAAACCCGCAGCTGATAGAGATATCTAGCCCCAAAACAACTCTTTCTTACGGAACTTATATTGTTACAGACACACCCAAAACTGAGACTAATCTTGAGGGTAGAAGCTATAAATCACTGCCTGGAACTGGTATTGCTGATACCAGCCCCTTAAATTTATTAAATCCCACATTCGTCTATAATTGCCAATCGCCTGGCCCAACTATTTTATTAAGACAGTTTGGCCAAATTAATTTTAGAAGAGGACCAGTAGGTACAAATTTTACCAAAGAAATAAAATGCAATGTTGAAACAATAATTTTGGGAAAGTCAGTACAATGGATTAAAAAAGACACCGGTGTTTATTTTTACAACACCAATGACTGCACTGGCATCAGTACTTGCGAGCCCAACCGCACCACTTGCGTTAAAAAATCAGACGGGCTTATACCTTCATTTGACGATTTAAGAGACCCTGACCAAGTAGTGCGTTCTATACAAATAGTCAGCGGCTCTGCCCAGAACGAAAAATTTGGAATTTATATGGCTAAAGCTGCTGGTTTTACTTCAGAGTGCATAGGGCCATTTATGAATTTGGATGAAACAACAGAGCGGTCAGGTTGTACCAGAAAAGAGGAAGATGATGGAAAAAAATCACCATCAACCATTTGTTGCACTCTTCCTGATAACCGGTCGCCCGCCACGGGCCCCTTTAACCCTAAATGGGCATATATCATAAAACCCAACCCGTTTTTGGAAACTTCTGGAGACGGAGTTTTGCTCTATAGCACAAATTTAGCGGTATTTATAGACAAAGATGAAATACAAGCCGGCCTTTCAATATGTCAGGGATGTTTTTACGACGTACATCCCGATGACTTTATTTGGCGAAGATATTTTTCTTTTCCTGAGGATCCTTATGAGGGTTATGGCTGGATATACACAAACAAAACTCATGAAGATATAGAAGATTTAGAAGAGTGTCAATTAGCAGACCCTGAAGCCCCTTGTTTAAGGGAAGTATCGCCTCTGGGAAGTTACTATATAGTTCTTCACGGCGAAGATAAAATTGGAGATGAGCTGGGGCAAAAACGCAGAACCTGCAAATTATTTAGAGGGGGAGCAAGCGATATAAAAAATATCGGTCAATTAGACTTTTTACCCGAGAACTACGATTTATACAGAATTGACATTATACCTACCTCCAGCACTAATATTATTGTAGAATAGCGATTTAACGGGGAGAAATTACTATGTATCTCTGAGAACCTTCTCCTTGGCTTTCTGTAATGATATCTTGCCTTTGAGCCAACTCCGTATGGATAATGAGTCTCTCATGGGCAGGCATAGGAGATAATATTTTTTTCTTTTTAGTCAAAGAGACTTCATTAGCCGATTCTCTGGCTAATTCTTTAAGATATTCAATTTTTTTCTTTTTATAGTCGTTGATATCTAATTTTAGGTAAAAAGTTTTTTTTAATTTTTTACTCAAAATTATTCTCAAGATACGTTCCAGCCCCAATAACGTTTGGCCGTTTTGGCCTATTAAAATCTGTGGCTCTTTTATTTTTATACTGACATCAATTATATCAATGGCCTCCGGCTCTCCAAGCTCCAAGTCGGTGCCATTTTCTAACAGCTTTTTTTTAGATGAACTCATTAAAGACGATTTTAACTCTACATTAAAATTGTCCATTGTCATTTTTTGCAATAACTCTTCTGTAATATTTTTGATTTCTTTAGTTTCATTTTGATTTATCATTGTTTCTGATTATAAAGTACTGTTGTACTATTGAAAATAATCCGCTGACTATCCAGTATAAAGATAGGGCTGATGGCAGGTTATAAAGTATTATCACAGTAATGACTGGAAAAAAATAAACCATTTGTTTTTGCATTATTGAACTGATGTCTCTGGTTTTGGCGGGATGGTCTTTTGGGTTGGGTACTAACATTTTCGTTTGGAAAAACTGCAAAACTCCTGCCAATAGCGCAAACCATAAATTATGAATTTCAGATAGATTGACTAAATTTAAAAAAACAGGGTTGATGAGTCCTGGATTTTTGACAAAGCTGTATAAATGATCAAGCTCTTGTGGTTTTAACCCCAACCAAAAAACCCTATAAAGGGCAATTAATACGGGGAATTGGACAATCACCAAAAACAAACTGCTAAAAGGATTGATTTTTTCTCTGCGGTAAAGCTCTAAAGTTTCTTTAGTCTGTTTTTCTTTGTCGCCTTTATATTTGCTTTGTATTTCTTGTAACTGCGGCTGTAGTTTTTGCAGAACTCTCTGTGAGTTAAAAGCCTTTACCGAAATTGGATAAAGAATGAATCTTATAATTATTGTTAGCAAAATAACTGCCAGCCCGAAATCATGATTTGGCAAATAGTTATACAATAAAACCAAGAAATTAAAGAGTGGACGATATAAAAAAATATCAAAAATATTTATTAAAAAACTGAACATCTTTTTTAATTTATATTCTTAAAAAGTTTGGCAACTACTTCTTGTATTTGCAAAAAATTCTTTTCCTTTATTGGGGGCAAGGCAATAAAAATAACGTCCTTTGAACCTTTAATTTCTTTCAGATTATCTAACACTGCTTTTCTTAATCTTCTTTTAATTTTGTTCCTTTGAACGGCTTTGTTGGAAACCTTCTTACTGACAATAAAACCAAAACGGCTTTTTTTTAAATTATTTTTTAATGTTTTGCATAATAAAAAGTCGTATTTTATGCTTTTTCCTTTCTGAAAAACTGCTTGGAAATCTTTTTTCTTGGTTAATCTATTTATCCTTGGCAACATAAATTTAGACAGTAAGCTTTTTTCTTCCTTTTCTTCTTCTTTGTTTAATAACTCGTCTACCGGTTTTGCTTTTTTTACGACTCAAAAAACCGTGTGTTTTTTTCCTTTTTTTCTTTTTGGGATTATAAGTAAAGCTCATACCCCGTTAGAAATTTAGGGCAAAGATTTATTTTTTTAAAAAAATAAATCTTTGTGTACTAATTTCTAAGTATTATTTCATAAAATTAAATCTTACCTCGTTAATTTTCCATTTTTATCAAAATTTCTAACGGGGCATGATCTAAATATTTGAATTATATATAAAAAATATAACTAATAATTGGGCAGGAATAGAAAAATTGTATTTTTCTATTCCTGCCTCTTTCATAATTATAATATGGTTAGTATAATATAAATAAACCAAAAATTCAAATCTCAGAAATTTTAATTTTATTATTATGCGTCTGTGTAAAAATAAATCACACAGTTTATCCACAGTTTAATAACATACATTCTTATTTTATTTTAATTTGACAAACAAATAACAATAAAAAACAATATACTATTGATTTAAATTAATATAAATAATAAATTAATAAATAATTATGAATAATAATGAACTTTGGCAATCGGTTCTGGCCCAGATGCAGCTTTGTATCTCTAAGGCAAATTTTGCTACCTGGTTTCAAAATACTGAGATTATCTCAAAAGAAGACGGCAAAATAGTAATTTCCGTGCCCAATGCTTTTTCCAAAGAGTGGCTAAGTAATAAATACTATAAATTAATGCTTAAAACATTTTATGATATAGACAGTAGCGTTAAAGGGTTAGAGTTTACCATTAACCCCCAGTCATTAAAAAACCTGGTGGTAAAAAGGACTTTAGAGGAGGAAAAAATAAATGCGGAACAATTAAAATTTGATGAATTTAAAGTCAATAAAGAAACCAATCTTAATCCTCGTTATTTGTTTGAGAACTTTGTCGTAGGCTCATTTAATGAACTAGCCCATGCAGCCAGTTTGGCAGTTTCAGAAAATCCTGGCAACGCCTACAATCCGCTATTTATTTATGGTGGAGTGGGATTAGGTAAAACTCATTTAATACAAGCGGTTGGCAATAAAATAAATAGTAATCTCAAAAAAAAGAGGGTAAAATATATTTCTTCTGAAAAATTTGTTTCCAATATTATCTCAGCTATCAGGACTAAAAGTATGGAGTCTTTTAAGGCCAGCTTGTCTCCTATTGACGTTTTAATTGTAGACGACGTCCAATTTTTTGCCGGCAAAAATAAGTCGCAAGAAGAATTTTTCCATGTCTTTAACTCTTTGTACGAAAAAAACAAGCAGATTATTCTTTCATCAGATAGGCCTCCCAATGCCATACCAGAATTAGAAGAAAGACTAAGGTCAAGATTTGAGGGGGGTATGATTGCCGACGTCAATTTGCCCGATTACGAAACAAGACTGGTAATATTAAAAACAAAGCTTCAGGAAAAAAACTTAAAATTACCAGAAGATATTTTGGAATATATAGCCTCTAATGTCAAAAAAAATATTAGAGAATTAGAAGGAGCTCTTAATGGTCTGTTAATTTATTATAAAACCAATAACAGTGTGCCCGACTTGGAAGTGGTCAAAAAATTATTAAAGAGCTATGTTTTTTCTCCCTTTAATGTGGCTAATTACAAAAAAATAATTGAGACTGTTGCTAAATTTTACAACTTAGAAGAAAAAAATCTTTTTGATCCAACCAGAAGAAAAGAAATTGTCAAACCAAGACAGATCGCAATGTTTTTACTAAGAAAAGAGCTAAAGTATTCTTTCCCTTCTATTGCTAGAAAATTCGGCAACAAAGACCACACTACTGTTATTTACGCTTACAAAAAAATACTACAAGAAAGTGAAGAGAATAATAAATTAACAGAAGAATTAAGTTTAATAAAACAGAGGGTATATAGTGGATAACTCATATAATAAACTATTTATTAAAAATAAATAAAAGAATGTTATAAAAATCCAAACATATTATTTCTATAATTATAATCTATATTATTAACAGTTTATTACTTTTAAAAAATAGGTGGAAATAAGTATAAAAAATTTATTTTTTTAACAATTATTAACATTAATAACAACTACTATAAAGATTAATTATTATATTAACTAATGAAGTTGGAAATTTTGAAGGAAAATTTAAAATCCGGTCTTAGTGTGGTAGAAAAAAATATTGGTAAAAATTTATCTTTGCCGATTTTAGATAATGTATTAATAAACACGGAAGATAGTTTTTTAAATTTAATTTCTACTGATTTAGAAACGGTTATTAGGTTATGGATTTTAACAAAAGTTATTAAAAAAGGAAAAGCGGTTATTCCAGTAAAATTTCTTTCTAATTTTATTTCTTCTCTGCCCGATGAAAAAATTGCAATTGAAGTAAAGGGGCAAAATCTTCATATTGAGTGTCAAAACTTTAAAACCCAGATTCAAGGATACGACCCAGAAGAATTTCCTATTATTCCAGAATTTAAAGAATTAGAAGTTTTAGAGATTGACAATAAAAGATTTTGCCAAGGCATCTCTCAGGTAGTTAATATTGCTTACCAGTCAACGACAAGACCGGAAATTTCTGGCATTTATTTTTCGTTTTCCAAAAACACCGTCACCATTGCTGCCACAGACAGTTTTAGATTGGCGGAAAAAAATATCATATTAGAAAATTCTGTTAATAAAGAACGCTCTTTTATTTTACCCCAAAAGTCAGCCAGGGAAATTATAAGTATTTTAGAAGATAAGGAAGGCTTGCTTAAAATATATTTTTCTGAAAATCAAGTATTATGTGAGTTTCCTTTAAAAGAAATTAAGCATCCACAAATTCAGATTACCTCACGATTGGTTGAGGGCGACTATCCAAACTACAAAGACATTATTCCAAACAAATTTCAAACCAATATCGTGTTAAAAAAAGACGAATTTTTAAACCAAATAAAAATAGCATCGCTATTTTCAAACAGGAATAACGAAGTGAAAATTTCAGTAAACCCGAAAAACAAACAAGTTGAAATTTTTGCCCAAAATCCAAGCGTTGGCCAAAATAAATCAAACCTTTTAGCAAAAATAGAAGGAGATCCGGCAGAAATTTCTTTTAATTACAAATTTTTAATAGACGGACTTTCAAATATCAAAAGCTCTGAGGTCATATTTGCCATAAGCAAAGAAGATGGGCCCTGTATTTTAAAACCAATGGCTGACACCAGCTATATTTATGTAGTAATGCCAATTAAATCTATATAGTAATCTCTTTTATTTATTTTCGTTACTACTATTACTGCTTAGCCAGTTTTTTATTCCCTCCTCCCAAAAGATATACATCTGTTCGTCGGTGGGATTCTGTGGCGGCGAAGCCAAGGGATTGGTTTTGTTGATATAATGCAAAATACTGTGAGGCGGGGAGTCTGGTGGTAGCTGTCCCAATAAAATTGGATTTACACTCTGAGGAGTCTCGGGTTTGGTGAAGCTTTCGGCTTGATTTTGGGTTAACAACTTCTCCATAATTCTTCTCCAAATAGGAGCGGCTAATCCAATACCCGTTTTTTTATTTGTTGAAGAATTGTCATTATTTCCAACCCATACCCCAACCACAAAAGAAGGGCTATAGCCTATTGTCCAGGCGTCGTTGAAGTATTGGGTGGTGCCGGTTTTAGCCGCAACCTGATAGTTATCAAAATGCAAGGCGTTATTTGCAGAAAACATCGGAGCTCTGGCATTGTTATCTGATAGAATATCGTTAATAATTCTTGCCGCCTGAGTGTCCAAAACCTTGGTGGATTCTTTATTATTTTTTTCAATTACATTGCCATTACTGTCTTCTATTTTTATAATACTTACCGGGGAAACTTTAAGCCCTTCAGTGGCGAATGCTCCGTAGCCAGAAGTAATTTCCAGTAAGTTAACCTCACCACCGCCCAATACCAAAGATAATCCATAACGGTCTGGTTCATTAAGGGTGGTTATGCCAAGATCTCTGGCTGTTTTTAAACTGTCTTTAAGCCCGGCCAAATACAAAAGCTTTACAGATGGTATATTAAGGGATTGAGCCAGAGCACTCCTTAAAGAAACCGCACCCCTATATTTTTCATCGTAGTCTTGGGGGTGATAACAGATTTCCCCATATTCATCTTTTTCTTGATCGGCCTGAGGGTTGCAGTTTGCATTAAATTCTGTTTTAACGTCCCATAAAATGGTGTCTGGCGTGTAACCTTTTTTAAAGGCAGTGGCATAGACAAAAGGTTTAAAAGCAGACCCCGGTTGGCGCTTGCCTAAAGTTGCCACGTCAAATTTTGGGTCAAACAAACAACTGCCACCAGGTTTTTCGTCGCAGCCTACAGGATAGGACTTTTCAAAGTAATCTTTTGAGCCGACTAAAGATAAAATCTCTCCGTTTTTGGGGTTAATTGCCACCAAAGCCGTGTTATTAGCATCAAATTGCACATTTATTTTGTCAGCCTCTTTAACTACCTGTTCAGCATAATTTTGTAATTCCCAATCTAAAGTGGTATAGACCCTTAACCCCTTTTCTTTTAAAAAGTCTTGCCCGTATTTGTCTTCTAAATACTGTCTTACATACATTACAAAATGAGGCGCTTTAATGGGATACAAGTCATCAGAGAGGCCAATTGTTTCTTTTTTGGCTTCTACCAACTGTTGGTCATTGATATAACCGAGGCCTTTCATTCGCTCTAAAATATGATCCTTTCTTTGCAAAAGAAGGTCTTTGTGAGATCCATAGGGTGAGTAGTAGCTGGGGGCTGGTATTAAGGCGACCAAAATAGCCGCTTGAGCTAAGGTAAGGTCAGATGAGGGCTTATTAAAATATGTCTGGCTGGCTGCTTGGACTCCATAGGTATTTTGGCCAAAGGGAATTTTATTCAAGTACCAATCAAGAATTTGGTCTTTGCTATACCTTCTTTCTATTTCTACACTTAAGACTATTTCCCTTACCTTTCTAACAAATGTTTTTTGGTTGGTCAAATAAACCGAACGGATAAGTTGTTGAGTTATCGTAGAGCCTCCTTGGCTGGGCGATCTCAATTTTAGATTAACCAACATAGACCTAGCCAGTGCTTTAAAATCTATACCTTTATGCTGATAGAATCTGGCATCCTCAGCGGCTACTGCAGCTTTTTTTAAATTGTCTGAAATTTTGTCAAAAGGAACAATTTCTCTTTTTTCTTCTCCGTAGATATCATACAAAAGAACCTTGCCTGTCCGGTCATAAATTTTAGTTGATTGGATGAAAGGAGATTCGGCAAACTTTTCCGGTCTGGGCAGATTCCAAGTATAGTAGAAAAACAAAATCAGCGCCAAAGCAATAAGGGCCAAAAATAAAAAAGCCGCATATTTTAAAATTTTCAATAAAATCTTAACTTTTTTGTCTTTAAACATTTTTACCAATAACATTTTTACCAATAAGAATATTCATTTTACTCAGTTTATCATAAAAAGCAATATTCAGAACAAAAGCCCTTTTAAAAGGGCTTTTGTTGGTATTAGTTTTCTATAATTAGTTTTATTCCTCTTCTGTCTCTATTTCATTATCATCGTCCGTTTCTTCTTTCTCATCAGCGTCTTTTTCTTCTACATTATCTGTGCCATCATCGTCATCCATATCCACATTATCATCAAAGTCATCTTCATTTTGGCTGACGAGTTGATTTAAAAAATCCTTTTCCATGTGTTAAAATATTTTTTAATTTGAAAATTTTAAATTATTAGACCTTTATAATTAGACCTGTTGGACTTGTTCCTATTATATTTTTTCAAAAACTATTGTCAACCCCGTCAAAAGCTGATAATTGTGGATAACTTACAAAACTCTGTGTGAGAAAATCTAAAAAAATAGCTTCCATCGGCTTAATCCTTTACCCCTCTACATAGTTAACATTAAACAGTCGTTCTTTTAAGAAAACCGCAGAGCGCTATTCCCAATGCATCTGCAGCATCGTCTCTTTTTCTGTTTTTTTCTTTCAAATTAAAAGCACTTAAATCTAAAAGCTCTTTTGCCATTTTTTGCATCTGTTTTTTATCTGCCCTTCCATAACCAACAACAGCCATTTTTACTTGCAGGGGGGTAAATTCATAAATTGGTATGTTTTTTTTGGCTGCCGACAACAAGATAACTCCTTTTGCCTGGCTAACTGGTATGGCGGTCTTGAGGTTTTTAAAAAAATAGATATTTTCAATTGATATTAAGTCTGGTTTATGTTTTTTAATTAAATTATTTACTTCATCGTGTATTACTTTCAACCTTTCGGCTGCCGGCCAGGAAGCTTTAGTGACAATACAACCAAAGTCAAGAACTTTCGGCTTTTCATTTTTGTTTTGACCAAAATTTTTTGGGAATTTTGTTTCAATGATTCCGTATCCTGTAATGGCATTTCCTGGGTCAATTCCTATGATAATCATAATAGTTACTCTTTTAGATTTGAATAAATGTTTTGTATGGCATCATTTTCATTTAAAGCCTCAAAAAGTTTTTGAGCCGCTTGGCTTTTTTTGTCATCTATCACAATTTCTTCTTTGGCAATCCAATCTAATGATGCTGACTCAACTTTTAATTGCTTCTCTTCTAAGATTTTTTTTATTTTTTCTAAGTCTTCTGGCTTGGTATAAATATAAAGCATAGTATCTTGTTGTTTAACGTCTTCTGCCCCAATTTCTATTGCTAAAAATTCTAATTCTTCTTTTGATTTTCCTTGGCAATCTATGGCAATAAATCCCCTTCTATCAAACATCCATTTTACCGCCCCGGTACCGGCCATTTTGCCCTCATATTGGCTTAAAATGCTTTTTATCTCTCCCAGAGTTCTGTTCTTGTTGTCTGTTATCCCGTCTATTATAATGGCAATGCCGCCGGGCCCAAAGCCTTCAAAAGAAAATTCTTCTAACTGTTCACCAGCCAGCTCACCTGTACCCTTTTTAATAGCCCTTTCAATGTTTTCTTTAGGCATATTAAACTCTTTTGCCTGTTCTATGGCAGTTTTGAGCTTTAAATTGGTGTCTGGGTTGTTTCCTCCTTCTTTAACGGTAATAGTGATAACCCTGGCCAGTTTGGAAAATATTTTACCCTTTTTTGCATCAGCCAATTCTTTTTGGGCTTTAATTGTTCTAAAATGACTATGTCCTGACATGCGACTGAAAGGAGCACCCGCCCAAGTTTTTGTCTGGTACGCATATAAAATAGAAATCACATAAGGACAAAAACTTGGGCGGGTGAACTCACTGTGTTCTTTTAAACCTTAAAAACAAAATTACTCCACCCGAAACCAAAGTGAGACCTAAGGCCACCCAAAAAATAATCAAAGGATCTAATTGATTATCTATTTGGTTTAATTTTTCCTCCTGAACTTTAGAGGGATTAGTTACCGCCGCCGTTAAAACTTTATTACTTGTGTTAGCAGTTTTTGGGGTTTCTGGCAATGTTTTTTCCTCTGCTAAAGCTTGGGCAATGTTATTTTTACCGCCAGGCGTTAGAGTACTACTCCATTGCCAGCCCGCGTCGGTTTTATTATATGATTGATTCCTCAAAGCTTTTTGAAAAGATACAGAATCAGCAATTTTTTCACTGGGTTGAATTAAATTAAGCCCATCTTTGTCGTTATTGAGGGTAATTCTTGTATCTGGTTTTTTTAAAACTAAATAGGCGCCAGCTAATATTTTCTGGTTTTGCGGCAAAAGGTAGGTTGTTGTTATTCCTTCAATATCTTTTATTTTCCAACCAGATAAGTCAACATCAAAATTATTGCTATTTTGTAACTCAAACCATTCGTTAAGCTCGTCGGGTCCATCGGGAGCAGGCATAACTTCATTTATAAAAACACCATCAGGATAAGTTATGGGTGTTGGGTTTTGAGTACTGGAAATCTGGTTATTATCAGGATTTGTATTTTGGGCCTGATTTTCTAATTGAGTTGGAGGTTTTGTTCCCCCTGAAACATAAGCCAAACCCTGGTCTTTTATTTTTTGTAAAGTTTTTTCCCCAATACCTTTTACTCTCAATAGGTCGTCAACCGATGAAAATGGCCTGGCATCTACTATTCTTTGTGCCAGCACCGGCCCAATTCCCACCAACTCATCTAACTGAGCCAATGAGGCGGTGTTAATTTCAATATTTCCTTGGGTTAAAACAAAAGCCGGCAAAAATAAAAAGACAAAAAGTATAAATAAATTTTTTTTCATTGTCTTTATTGTATCAAAAAATATTAAACAAAAAAGCCCTATTTAAAATCACCAAGATACCAAGATATTAAATAAGGCATAATCTAGACAAGTTGTTTTTGGGAACTATTTTCATTTAAAACAACCACAACGAGGGTCAAGCGTAAAAATAGTTCCCGTAGTTTTTTGTAGCAGCTTGGGCAAATCGGTTTCCCAGTAGCTGTTCTTACATGTACGTACTTGAATTTTCTACACCGAACACACTTTTCGTAAATAGAAGTATCGTGATAACGAGCCATGTGGTAACAGTTACGACAAATTAACTTACCGGACTTCCGGTTTTTATGAACCAATACCAATCCCCTGTCGTCTTTGCATTTGTCGCAAATCCTTATCATGTGATTGCCTCCTTTCCCGTAGATTTATTTGTTTTTTAAAAGAGCCAGTAGGTTTCTAATTTGATGCGTTATTTAAAAAGGTAAGTCTTCCTTGTTAAATTAAGTTGTGTTGCCTGTCTTGCTTTAATCTCAAGTGCTCGTAAGCCAGCCTTGAGGCAACTCTACCCTTGGGAGTCCTTTCAATAAACCCGCATTGCATTAAATAGGGCTCATAGATATCTAAAATAGTATCTTCTTCTTCTAAGGCAGCCGCCGCTAAAGACTGCAAGCCGACTGGCCCGCCGCCAAATTTTTCTATAAGGGTGAGTAAAATTTTTCTATCGCCCGGCTCAAGCCCCATTTGATCAACATCCAAAGATTGCAGGGCATGCTCAGCGATTTCTTTGTTTATTTTACCTATGTTTTTTACCTGGGCAAAGTCGCGAATTCTTTTTAAAAGCCGATTAGCCACTCTTGGAGTAAAACGAGACCTTTGAGCTATTATTTTTATGGCTTCTAAATCAATTGGTATTTTTAAAATATTAGCCGATCTTTCTACGATTTTTTCAATATCTTGGGCTTTATAAAAATTAAGTCCGAATGTGGCGCCAAAACGGTTTCTTAGGGGAGCTGACAATAGCCCTGGTCTGGTAGTGGCTCCAACTAATGTAAAATGGGGCAGTTTTAGCTCCATGGTCCTGGCCATCGGGCCCTTGCCCAAAATCAGATTTAATTTGTATTCTTCCATAGCCGGATAAATATATTCTTCAACGGTTTTGTGGATTCTGTGTATTTCGTCTAAGAATAAGATGTCACCTTCTGATAAATTAGTTAAAATTGCCGCCAAATCTCCAGCTCTTTCAATAGCCGGTCCCGAGGTTATTCTTATTTGCTTTCCCATTTCCAAAGCCACTAAATGAGCCAGTGTAGTTTTGCCCAGTCCCGAGTTTCCGTACAACAATAAATGGTCAGGGGATTGGCCTCTTTGTTTTGCCGCGGTAATAATTATTCTTATATTCTCCTTAATTTTTTCCTGACCAACATAATCTGACCAATTTTTAGGCCTTAAAGAAGAATCTAAAATTTCATCTCTTTCACCTGATTTTTTTGATAATATAGTGTTCATTTCTTAAAGACTCTAGACGCTTGACCCATCACCAATTTTACCACCAAATTACCAAGCGCAGTGCGTGCACCGAATAGGTGCATCCCTTGTTGGGCGAAGTGGCTCTACCCATGTAAGGAATGTTGCTACTTGCCCCTGCACCAATTTCAGCTATGTATTATGTATTTAGAAGTACCACTCTCAAGAGCGAAGCGGCTTCGCCTGTAATTGGTAGTATTACTAAGTTCATCTACGAAATTGGTGCGGGGTGAACAACTCGCACTTCGCTTTGTTAATCATCGTAAAATTGGTGAAAGGGTTGACACATAAACTATATGGTGCTATAATTAAAATATGGATTCATTTTCCATCTAAATGGCTAATTTAGATGGAAAACACCATTTTAGATTATTGCGGGGTCGGACCTCGCAATATAATTTGTTAAAACAACCCTGAAGTTGGAGGCTTTATATGGATTTATCTCAGTTTCGGGTAATCTTGCTTTGGCTCGATTATTCCTCAGACAAATCTTTACTTATGTCCCAGACATAATGCGCCTCCAACTTCAGGGTTGTTTTGCTTATCCCCACATCAAACTTTGTTGTGGGGTTATTCATCTGCCTCAATTACCCTTTTAACCTCATCTAAGGTGGTTTGGCCCGATACTACTTCAATTAAACCCGATTGGTACATGGTAATCATCCCATTTTTGACAGCCATTTTTTTTATGGCAGACACCGGCGGATTGGTTAGAATAAATTTTTCCATTTTTGGGTCAACAATCATTACTTCAAATAACCCTTTTCTTCCTTTGTAGCCGGTAAAACTGCAGGTTTTGCACATTTTTTCTTTTACTCTGGCGATTTTTATTTTATCTAAGTCTTTGGGGATGCTTGTTTGGCTGGAAACGTTTTTTAACCCTTTTTTTATCTCCAAAAGTTCTTTTGGGGAGGGCTTGGCAAATACTGAACACTCTTGGCATACTTTTCTAATTAACCTCTCGCCGACAATCATTTTTAAAGCAGGAGCGATGGATGAAACACTGGCCCCCAAATCAACCAATCTGGGGATGGTGCCTGCAGCATCGTTGGTATGAATGGTGGTAAGCACTAAATGGCCAGTTAAGGCCGCCTGCAGAGCTATTTTAGCGGTTTTTGAATCCCTGATTTCACCAACTAAAATAACATCTGGGTCCTGGCGGACAATAGAAGCCAGTCCTTCTGAAAAGTCGTATCCTTTTTCAGGAGCCACCTGAGTTTGGGAAACTCCGGTTAAATGATATTCAATCGGGTCTTCAATGGTAATAATTTTAATGCCCGGATTTTGTATCTTCATTAAAAAAGCATAAAGGGTGGTGGTTTTTCCAGAGCCAGTGGGACCGGCAACCGCAATCATGCCATTGGGCTTTGCCAGTTCTTTTTCTAACAAGGCGTACACATCATTTCTTAACCCCAGGGTGTCAAGGGCCATTAAATTTTTAGGGTTTAACACCCTCATGACAATGGATTCGCCTTTTTCAGACGGCAAACTGGAAGTTCTTATTTCAATAAATAAATCTTCTACAACAATGGTAAACCTACCGTCCTGGGGCTTTTCTGAGATGTTTAATTTAATATTAGATAGCAGCTTAAGCCTTGAAAGCAATGAGTTATAAGTGCTTTCTTCAAAAAAAATAACGTCGCGCAAGATGCCATCAATCCTTATTCTTAATCTTACCCTGTCTTCTTGGGGTTCAATGTGAACGTCAGATGACTCAAGGTTAATGGCGCCAAATAAAATGGCGCTCAAAAAATCAGTTGTGTCTTGCCTGCTATAGTCTCTAATCTTTTTTTCAAAGCCAGTAATGTTGCTGACATTTTTTTTAATGTCTTTAACAATTTCTTGGCTGATGGTTACTTTGCCTAGTACTTTTTCTGCTGTTTCTGTCACAGTTTACAACAAATTTACTAATCGCTACTGGTAAATTAGTATAGATTAGTTATTCGTTGATTATAGTTTTTATAATTTTTTCTTTGGCTAAATTAACATCTGATTCAGGTATTGATAAAAATAACCCGTCTTTTTTAAGAATGACTTGATGGTTTTTGGCAATTTTACTTAGTAAGTCTGGTTTTTTTGAATAAAATAAACCTTTGACCACAGGTTCTGAAGCGTGGCTTGGCCACAGCACCAGAAAGTCATTTTTAATGCCAATTACTTTTAATTTCTCCATTGCCACTTGCGCTTGAGTTTCACCAAAATTTTCAAATTGGTCAGAATCTAAAACAGCAACAGAAAGCTCATCTCCGGTTTTTGATTGTTTTAAAATTTCTCTCAAAAAGTCACTTTCTTTTTCGCTGGTTTGATTCAGGCCTTCAACTATTTGTTGGTGTTCGGCACCCTTTTTTATTAGATCAGCTGCCATTTCAAAAATTTCCGGCGTTGTTTTTTTGCTTTTAAAGTCCTCGTAGTAAAGAGTTAGCCCTGCCAAAAGACAATTAGCCACGCTTTTTTTAATCAAGTTATCGTCAACGGATTTTATGAGGTTCAAAGTTATTTGAGAAATTGATTTTTCTTGGACTAAATTTATTTTTCCAAATTTTATGTTGTCTTGGTTATTGTCTATGTTTATTATGGGAGCGTCCAAAAGAAATCCAAAGGAATCCAGTTTATTTTCCAAATGTTTTTTAAAATCTTTTACCCCCAGTGTTATTATCAGGTCTGGTTTTGGCTCTTGGAAGTAAAAATTAACATTTTCTTTCTTAATTTTGCCCTTATTTACCGTTAAATGTATTTTTAAATTGTCATCGTTTTTTTCATAATATATCTGCGAGACATCAGCAGTATCTTTGGGGATAGAAATCACAAAATTTTTAGGAGAAGATATAAAACCCAACGAAGGAATCAAAAAGTTAAGCTTTTCTGGGAAGTTTTCAATAATTAAATTTGCATTTTTGCCCAATTCTTTTAAAGTATAAAAAAGAGCCAAGCAGCTTGTTAAGCTTTCTGGCTCGCTTTCTAAAGGAATTAAGCAAATATTTTTTGCGTCCAAGATTAATTGTTTTGTTTGATTTGCTTCTTCCATGATATTTATTTCAAACTAATCTATTTACATATTAAAGTCAAATCTTCGCCCTCGGAAAAAATTATTACTAACAGCCAAAAAGAGACAAAGAGAGTCGCCGTAAAATTTGCTAAGCAAATTTTACGGAAAAAACCCGGTAAATCCGCGCTGGTTTTGGGCTTAGAAGGAGACTTGGGGGCTGGCAAAACTACTTTTTTACAAGGATTTGCTATGGGCCTGGGAATTAAAGAAAAAATATTGAGCCCCACTTTCATACTTATGAAAAAATTCCAAATCCCCCCAAAAAGTAATATGCCACAAAACCTGCGATCACAGGTTTTGTGGTATAAATGGTTTTACCATATAGATTGTTATAGATTAAAGGATGAAAAGAATTTAGAAATGTTGGGTTTTGAAAAAGTAATTTCAAATCCTCAAAATATCGTAGCCGTTGAATGGCCTGAAAAAGTTTCTAAAATATTACCTAAAAGTATAATTTCAATAAAATTCAAACATTTTAAAGAAGACAAAAGAGAATTGACAATCAGCATATAAAGTAATAGACTTTTAATAGTTCATCTAAGGGACAACACAATGACAACACCTTTTCTTTTGGAGGTTACTATGAAGAGAGAGCGTAGTCCGGTCGGGAAGTTTCTGAGAGGAGTGAGGGATAAAAAGAGAGAAATCCAACAGGAGGTTGCAGAGAGAATGGGTGTAACTAAATCTCAAATATCGCACCTTGAAACATCCACCAGGAACGTTTCAAATATCAATTTGGAAAAGGTGACAAAGGGATACCAGCTTAATAATTCTGAGGAAGAACAACTTAAAGATTTGATTGGTCTAAAAAGTAATTTTAACAAACTGCAAGGAATAGATGTTTTTTATCAGTTGTTACAACTTCCTTTAGAAGTTCGCCAAAGAATCGCTAAAGCAGTCATTGCCTACGATTCCTTAGAATTGGTTGAGAAAAAGAAATAGTCCCATTAGGCCGCAAGAAAATAGCGGCTTTTTTTTATTTCCAAAAGTGATAAAATAACTTAATTTTTGGTTTTTAGAATACGGATTTTTTTAGAAATTAGAAATTAGGAATTAGGAATTGGAAATTTTAAAAAATAGAAAATTCGTATTATTTTTATGGCCACAGATAAGAGACTTATTATCATAGACTGTCATTCTTTACTATATAGGGCTTTTCATGCTTTGCCGCCGCTGACAAATAAAAAGGGGCAGCCGACGGGCGCAGTATATGGTTTTTTATTAACTCTATTCAAGGCGATAAAAGACTTAAAAGCAAACTACATTGTTGCTTGTTTTGATACCGAAAAGCCGACTTTTCGTCACCAAGAGTTTAAAGAATATAAAATACACAGGCCCCAAACGCCAGAAGGAATAGTTTCTCAAATACCAATAATGAAAGAAGTTTTAGAATCATTTAAGGTGCCTATTTTTGAAAAAGACGGTTTTGAAGCCGATGATTTGATTGCTACTATCGCCAACAAAGTTAAAGGCGAGGCAGAAGTTTTTATTTTAAGCGGAGATTTGGATAATCTTCAGCTTGTTGATGAAAAAATAAAAGTATATACCTTAGGTAAAGGCATAAAAGACAGTGTTTTATATGATGAAGAAAAAGTTTTGGAAAGATTCGGCGTAAAACCTTCACAAATGAACGATTTTAAGGCTCTGACCGGAGACGCTTCAGACAATGTGCCCGGTGTTCCAGGAATTGGAAAAAAAACGGCGGCCGAATTAATCCAAAAATTCGGCAGAATTGAAAACCTTTACTCAGAACTGGCAACCGACACGGCTGTTTTAAAGCCGAAAATCAAAGAGGCGTTGAAAAACAATAAACAAAGCGCTTTTTTGTCCTTGCAATTGGTCCAAACTAAAAAAGACGTTCCCTTAGATTTTGATTTGGAGTTATGCAAGTTTGGAAATTTTGACCAGCAGAAAGTAAAAAACGTCTTTTATCAATTAGGATTCAATAGCCTTGTTGACAGATTATCCACTATTGTTTTTTAGTTACATTTGATATGATAAATACATGCCCAGCGTTTCTTCAAAAGTAGCCTATCCCATTATTCTCACCGGACTCTTTATTATTGTGGTATTTGTCTCAATATACTACGAACTTTTAGGTCCCAATTTTTATATTATCCTTATACCTCTTACCGCCTTTCTGTTTTTATTTGGTTTTGCCGTTGGCCAGAGACTGGCTTTTCCTGTTAAAAAATTATTAAAAGAGGCCGATTACTTAAGCAAAGGAAACTTAGACAGCAGATTTAACTTGGAAACCAAAGACGAGTTGGGGCAACTGGCTAAAACTTTTAATAAAATAGCCGAAGAATTTGAGGAAAATAAAAGTAAAATTGATAGTCTTGATAAAAATATCCAATTGAGAACTAAAGCATTGGAAGAAATAATTAATGTTTTGGAACAAAAAGTAAAAAACAGGACAATAGAGCTTGAAAAGGTAGCCGGAGAATTAGAAGTTTTGCAGGGGCAATTAAAAAATAAAGACAAAGAAATTTTAAACTTAAAAAGTCAGGTAAGTAAAAAGAGCCCCAAAAAAAAGAAGGTTTAATATTATGCCCGAACTTCCCGAGGTAGAGACGACGGTAAACGGTTTAAATACAAAGGTCCTCAAAAGGACCTTTGTTGATGTCTGGTCAGATTGGGTAAAGACAATTAAAAAACCAAAGGATTTTAAAATTTTTAAAAAAGAATTAAAAGGCAAAGAAATAAAAAAAGTCTGGCGCCGGGCAAAAAATATTATTTTTGATTTATCTGACGGCTATTCTCTTTTGGTTCACCAAAAAATGACGGGGCATCTCTTGGTGGGAAACTGGAAGTTGGAAGCTGGAAGTTGGAAACCAGTAAAAAGAGGTCCCTTAGATGAAAAAATAAATTTATTCATACACATAATGTTTTTTTTGGATAACGGGCAACAGATTGCCTTGTCTGACTTGAGAAAATTTGCCAAAGTGGAGCTATGGAAGACAAAGGATTTATTAAATTTAAAAGAATTTAAAAATTTAGGGCCAGAGCCGTTGGAAAAAGGTTTTACATTGGAAAAGTTCAAGAAAAGATTGAAAAATAAAAAAGGAAAAATAAAGCAAGTGATAATGAACCAAGAAGTAATTTCCGGAGTTGGCAACATTTATGCCAGTGAAGCTTTATGGTGGGCAAAAATTCATCCTCAAAAAGAAACTTCAAAATTAACCCAAAAAGAATTAAATTTACTTTATCAATCCATAAAAAGGGTTTTACATAAAGGAATTGAGTTGGGCGGAGAAAGTTTTTCTGATTATAGAAATGTTGAAGGCAAAAAAGGCAATTTTGACGATGAAAGAAAAGCTTATAAAAGAGAAGGGCAAAAATGTTTTCGTTGCAAAACAATAATTAAAAGATTGAAATTCGGCGGCAGAAGTGCCTTTTTCTGTCCCCAATGCCAAAAATTATAGTACTCTGTATATTGTGTGATGTAATACTTACTATCTCCACCATTAGTAATTAATTAGTATTCATTGTTACCTATTTATAATATAATTCTGCCTTCATGATTCTCTAGGTTCTCACACCATCTTACAACTTTCACAGCTGTGAAAGTTGTAAGATGGTGTGATATATAAGAGCGCTCATTGTTGGTATAATAGATAATAATGAAATTGAGAGTTACCGATCAATTTTTATGGGATTTATATAAGTTCTTAGAAAAGGCAGATAATGTCATAGATTTTGTTTTAAGCAACAAATACAAACAAAAAAGCATTTTAATGGGTGATGTAGACCCAATTATTGGAAAATACCAAAGAGAAATGGGGAGGAGGGAGTTTAATAATTTTATTTACTATTTAAAGAGAAAGAACTATATAAAAGCTAAGAACTTAGAAAATAAAAAAGGTTTTATTATTACTAAATACGGCTTATCTAAAGCATTAAAAGCAAGTTTTATTGAAAACAAAAACAATAAAAGAAAAGATAAGAAGTGGATAATGTTGATTTTTGATATGCCCTCTAAAAACAGGAAAAAGAGGGATTTAATGAGAAGTATTCTAATAAATTTAGGTTATAAAATGTTTCAGCAAAGCGTTTGGATAACTCCCTATGATGTTTCAGAAAAAACAGAAAAATTACTTCAATTATACAGTTTGGATAATTACGTAAAGATACTTTTAATAGAAGAAATTTAAAGTCTTACAACTTTCACAGCTGTGAAAGTTGTAAGATGGTTAGAAGTTAATTTATGATTATATTTTTATATGGGCCTGATTCGTACAGGTCAAAGCAGAAATTAGAGGAGATTATAATCCATTACAAAAATTCCAATAAAAGTGGATTGAATTTAATTTACATAGATGCCAACACTACAGATTTCTCCGACTTTTACAATAATTTTAAAATTTCTCCAATGTTTGTTGAAAAGAAACTGGTAATATTAAAAAACCTTTTTTTGAATAAAAGTTTTCAAGAAAATTTTACAGAAGAAATTGAAAAACTACAATCCTTAAAAGACGTTATCATTGTTTATGAAAACCAGGAAGTTGACCAAAGGTTAAAATTATTTAAAACCTTAATAAAAGAATGCAAATCACAAAATTTCAATTTATTAGATTTTAAAAGCTTAAAACAGTGGGCTTTAAAAGAAACAGAAAATTACAAAGTAAAGTTAAATTTAGACGCTTTGAATCTTTTTTTGACATATATTGGCAATGATTTGTGGAGAGCTTCCAATGAAATTAAAAAATTGGCAAATTTTAAACAGGGACTAATTATTAAAAAAGATGACATTGAGCTGTTAGTGAAACCAAACATTGAAACAGATATTTTTAAAACTATTGACGCTTTGGCGACAAAAAACAAAAAACAGGCAATAGAATTTTTACAAAAACATTTGGATAACGGCGACAATTCTATGTATTTGCTCTCCATGCTGACATATCAGTTCAGAAATTTACTTTTAATAAAAGAATTGGCAGAGAAAGGTTTTATGTACGCCTCTATTGTTAAAAAGAGCGGATTGCATCCCTTTGTAGTCAAAAAAAATTACTTCGTTTGCCAACAGTTTTCTTTTGAAGAATTAAAGAAAATCTACAGTGCTATTTTTCAGATTGACTTAGATATTAAAACAGGTAAAATAGAACCAGAAACAGCCTTAGCCGTTTTGGTTTCCAGTATTTAATATAATATTAAAAGTATGAGTCCAGAAAAAGAATCAAATAATAGTGAAGATGTATTGGGTTCAAAGGAAAAAGAAAAAGATGTGTATGACACAGTTGAAATTCCCCAAGAAGAAATAGATAAACAACTTAAAGAGTTTGAGGATAAGTTAAATGAGGCCCAAAACTTTGAGGATCTTAAAAAATCTTTAAAAGACTATGAAGATATTTTTAAGAGTGTACAGGATAACATTGAGAGTACCAAAATAAGAGATAAGTTAGTTCAGTTTGTTGAGAGTAAAAAGGATTTTGAAAATTTAGGTAGGATAGCGGAAAAATTTTTAGGAAATTATGAAGAATTGTTTTCTGGCGTTAACTTATACAACGAAAAACTCAACAAAGCATTAAAAAACAAAATAGTTGAATTATTGAGAAACGAAGTTGTTAAATAAATAAAAAAGACCCTTTAAAGGGTCTTTTTACATTTCTATTTTAAAGATTTTTCAATCAGGTTGGCAATTCTAGATTTTTTTCTAGAGGCCGTATTCTTTTTTATAACTCCAACCTTGGTTGCCTTATCCAAGATTTGATAAACTTTTGGCAACAGTTCTTTAGCTTCCTGAATTTTCTTTTGCAAAACAAGAGCTCTTGCTTCTTTCAGTAAGCTTTTCATTTTATTTAGGTAGACGAGATTGTAAACCCTTCTCCTCTTATTTTGCCTTATGGCTTTTTTGGCCGATTTGGTGATTGCCACTTCAAATAAAATTTAGTATATTTATGATATAGGATAATATAACAAATAGTATTATATTTTGCAAGAGCGTAAAAAATTTTGACTTTATGCGTTCCGCGTGATAACTTTAAGCAATAAATATTTATAATTTTATGAAACAAGAACGGCAACCTGATTCAAACAAACAATCGGCTGAAAAACAAACCCAGCCGACAGGGGAAAGAGAAAAGTTTGATTTTGATTTCCCTGAAATTGATAAACTTTCGGCAGAACAAAATGGCAAAGAGGAGAAAAGTTCTTGGCTAAAGGAAATAGAGGAAACACACGATATTTTAAGGGAAGACATTGAGAATGCCCAGGGTTCCTTAGAGAAGATAAATAGAGGAGGAAATGAGGTTGAAGATGAAGAATTTTTACAGAAAAAATTAGCCCAAATTGCCGAATCTCATTATAAAAAGGCAAAAAAATCTGGCAGTAAAATATCAAGGGACCAAAGTTTTGATATTGCCATGGAGGATCTTAAAAAGGAGTACGACGCTGTTTTGGATATATTGAGTGAACGATGGAAAAGACTAAGATTTTTAACCCATAGTGCTGATATGGATGATAAGGAACTGCAAAAGAAGTTCACCGATATTAATAAAAGTAAAAAAGGAAAAACAACCGGATATGAAGAGGTAGAGGCGCGAAAAGAATTGATAAGGGAGCTTGGCGGTAAGATATCTGATAAAGAAGTAGCTGAAAGAGTAAAAGAACGAGAGGAAAAAGTAAAAGAAGAAACAGAACAAACGGAGAAACAGAAAGAGATGGGGGAACAGTACAGAATTTTAGCTGAAGGGATGGTCCCGCCCTCTAAAGAGAAAGAAATTAAGGGGGATGAACAAGAAAAATTAGCAGAACAATACAGGATTCTGGCGGAGGGCATGGTTCTGCCGGAAGCAAAAGAAAAAAGATTAAAGATCCCCGAAAGAAGGAACCTTTCAGAAAGTTTAAATGAGCTTTCTGAAAAACCAGATAAAGCGGAATTTGAGCGTTTAAAAAAACAACTGGCAGGCGAAAGAGTTTACCGTTTTATCAAAGAAGGTGGGGTCCGCGAGAAACAGTATGTAACTCTTGAGAACATTAGTAAAGATAAAGAGGGTATGTGGACAGCTACTCTTGTAGTTTATAATGAAGATGGAAGCGAGAAAGAGAGAAAAAATAACTATAATATCAGCAAAACAAAGTATCAAGAGTGGGAAAAGATAGAAAAAAGTGAAGAGCTACCAAAAGATGGAAATGTATACATAAGGGAGGACGGTAAACCTTTTAAACTAAAATTAGAGGGAAAGAAAGAAGAAGAAATAAAACTGATTGCCAAGGGTTTGCGTAGGTATGAAGATAAAGAAGGAAATTTTGCCTATAAAAGGGCCAGTTTATCTAGATCTGAGGCAGCAAGAAGATTCAAAGAAAATGGGCAAAGAAAATATAGTAATCGAGTTAAAGATATTATCAGAGATTTTGAAGATATTGGCAGAGATATAAAGCGCATGTTTACCACAAAAGAATTTTGGAAAGAAGCATGGAAGGAATTATGGCATTCGTAGCATTAGAAAAGTAAACAGCTAATATGGACCATATTAGCTGTTTACTTTAACTTGGCTATTAAATCGCGGAGCTGAGCCGCTCTTTCAAAGTCCAGATTTTTGGCGGTATCACGCATTTCCTTCTCTAATAGTTTTCGGTCTCCAATTAAATAAAATTCCTCAGCTATATCTCCCTTCTTAGAGATTTTTAGTGAGGTCAGACCTCACTTTTATTTCGTCGCAAAATCCTTGAAATCATCTCATTTTTGGGCTTCTAAACTTGATTCTGGTTCGGATTCTGGCTCCCTTGGCCGTTTGTCTGTTTTAGCAATTAAATCTCTTAATTGGGTGGCGCGTTCAAAATCCAGGTTTTTGGCTGCCTGCTTCATTTCTCTCTCCAACAGCTTGCGGTCGTGAACGGTCTCAAACTCCTCAGCAATATCTTCTTTCTTGGAAAAACCCCAGTCGCGGATGTCTTTAATAATCGCTTGGGGCTTTATGTGATGTTTTTTGTTATAGGCCTTTTGTATTTTTCTTCGCCTGTTAACTTCATCTACAGCAGATTTGATTGATTGGGTAACTTTGTCAGCGTATAAAATTACACGGCCGTCAGGATGCCTGGCGGCACGGCCCATTGTTTGTATTAAAGTAGTTTGGTTTCTTAAAAAACCTTCTTTATCAGCATCCAAAATGGCGATTAAAGCTACTTCGGGCAAATCCAACCCCTCTCTCAAAAGATTTATTCCCACCAAGACGTCATATTTTCCCTCCCTTAAATTTTTTAAAATTTCCGGCCTTTCCAATGTTTTTACTTCCGAATGCAGGTATTGGGTTTTTATTCCCCTTTCAACCAAGTAGTCTGAAATTTCCTCAGCCAGTCTTTTGGTTAGGGTTACCACCAGGGTTCTCTGACCAATTAAGATTTCTTTTTTAATTTCTTCTATTAGGTTTTTTATTTGGTTTTCAGTTTTTTTAATTTCTATTGAAGGTTCTAACAGTCCAGTGGGCCTTACTAATTGCTCTATAATATATTTGCCAGATTTTTCTTTTTCGTAATCAGCCGGCGTGGCGGAAACATAGACAGTTGATGGTTGCCTCTCTTGAAATTCTTTAAATGTAAGTGGTCGGTTGTCCAGTGCCGAAGGCAGGCGAAATCCAAAATCAATCAACGTTTCTTTCCTCATTCTGTCGCCAATGGACATCGCTCTTATTTGGGGAAGTGAAATATGCGACTCGTCAATAAAAATTAAAAAATCATTTTTCGTTGCGTATTTAAAGTAATCAACCAAAGAAAAAGGAGGTGAACCGGGTTTTCTAAATTCCAATTGTCTGGAATAATTTTCAATGCCGTGGCAAAAACCGGTTTCTTGAATCATTTCCAAGTCATAGTTTGTTTTTTGTTCCAACCGTTGGTATTCAACTAATTTATTTTGTTTTTTAAAAAATTTTAACCGTTCCTGCAGTTCCAATTTTATATTTTCAATGGCAATGGGTAAGTTGTTTTGGGGGGCAACCCAGAATGTGGCAGGAAATAATTTGAATTTGGAATTTAGAATTAGGAATTTAGAACTAACGCCGGCCGGTGACAGAAAAATTTTATTTATTTTGTCGCCAGAAAATTCTACTCTTAACAACTTTTCTCCGGTTACCAAGTATATTTCAATAATGTCTCCTCGCACACGGAAAGTGCCCGGCTTAAATTCAATATCATTTCTTTTATATTGCATGCTAATTAGATGCAACATAAAATCTCGCTGCTTTATTTTATGGCCCGCTTTTATATCCATGGCAACTTTCTGATAATTTGCAGGTGAGCCGATGTTGTAAATGCAAGATACCGAAGCGACCACAATAACGTCTTTTCTCGTCAACACATCTTGGGTTGCCGCATGCCTTAAGCGGTCAATTTCCTCGTTTATTTTGGCATCTTTTTCTATGTAAGTATCAGTTTGGGGGATATAGGCCTCGGGTTGGTAATAGTCATAATAAGAAACAAAATAATGGACGCCGTTGTGAGGGAAAAATTCTTTAAACTCCTGATAAAGCTGGGCGGCCAGTGTTTTATTGGGAGAAATAACCAAAGCCGGCTTTTGGAGCCTTTCAATAACTTTGGCCATGGCGAAGGTTTTGCCCGAGCCCGTAACACCCAAAAGCACCTGATGCTTTACACCCCCTTTTAAATTTTCATAAAGCTTTTTTATAGCTTTTGGCTGGTCCCCCCTGGGTCTGAACTTTGATACTAATTTAAAATTCATAGTGTATAATTAATATAAGCAATCTTTAATTTTAAATTGTAACATATGATATCATACTTATTTGGAAAAGTAATTCTAAAAAAGGAAAAATTCATTATCCTTGAAGTAGGCGGTATTGGCTATAAGGTTTTTTTGTCACGCAAAACCCTTTTAAATTTACCAGAAAATACAGACAACATCAAACTATTCTGTTTTCATAATGTAAAAGAAGACGCCTCAGACCTTTATGGATTTTTAACTTACGAAGAGTTAGAATTTTTTGAAGTGCTAAATGACATTCGCGGCGTAGGACCCAAGGCGGCTTTGGAAATTTCTTCTCTTGGTTCTCTGGAAAAAATAAAAGATAGGATTTTGGCAGAAGACCCAAAGATATTTGCCGGTATCCCGGGTATTGGCGCCAAAAAAGCCAGCACTATTATTTTGGAATTAACGGGAAAGATAAAATTGCTGTCTATGCAAAAAAAATCAGCTGCTGACCCAGCCGAAGACGCCTTAGTACAATTGGGCTTTTCAAAACAGCAAGCAAAAGAAGCATTAAAAGCCGTACCACAAAATATTAAAAACGTAGAAGAAATAGTAAAAATTGCATTAAAGAATCTAGGTAAATAAGTGGACGTCGGGCGTCCACTTTCTTTATATGCCATATAGAAAAGTAGCATTTGCTGATAATGAGGTTTATCACACTATTATTAGAGCAATAGATGATAATTTAATATTTAAGGATATTAACGATCATTATCGTGGTATCTTTTCTATATATGAATTTAATAGCTCCAAGCCGACTACAATTCAAAGAAGAAGAGAAGAGAGAAATAGATTTAAAAGATTAGTCTCCAGAAAAATAAGTGGACGCCCGACGTCCACCGATACGTC
>CAYIDV010000001.1:0-9162 GCA_964362315.1 uncultured Candidatus Saccharibacteria bacterium | reverse complement strand
TTAAAAGATTAGTCTCCAGAAAAATAAGTGGACGCCCGACGTCCACCGATACGTCTACTGATATTACAAAAAACATTGACCAAATGGATAAATTAGTCGATATTTTGGCTTTTTGTTTTATGCCAAATCATATTCATCTTTTATTAAAACAAATACAGAATAATGGAGTGCAAAAATTCATGGTGAAATTAGGTAGCGGATATGGAAGATACTTTAATCAAAAGTATCAACGCAAGGGTTACGTGTTTCAAAATAGATTTCAGTCAGTGCACGTAAAAAATGACAAGCAACTAATAATAGCTGTTAATTATATCCACTCAAATCCGATTTCTCTTATAGAGCCAGGGTTTAAAGAAAAGGGTATTAAAAATCATTCTGAAAAAGAGGTTTTAGAATTTTTAAAAATGGGCTATAGATGGTCAAGCTTCCCAGATTATATAGGAGTTAAAAATTTTCCATCAGTCACAGAAAGAAATTTTATTTTAAATACGATGGCTAATGAAAAGGATGTAATGGAAAATATTATAGACTGGATTTCATATAAAAAAGAAATTACAATGTACGAAAATATGTTGTTTAATCAAAAATAGGTGGACGTCGGGCGTCTACGATATTTTTCACTGGGGTTGTAAGTTGATTGATTTTTGCAGGGTAATTTGATAAAATAGTGATGGGGCTCCTTAACAAACGATGTCCAACCAGGAGGGGAAAGCCATGGAGACAAAGAATTTTAAAATCACTGATTACGAAGTTGTAAATTGTGAAAGATTTAATCCTCGTCTGTCATGGTGTAGCGTCAAGGTAAGAGTTATGGTAAACGGATTGGTAAAAGAAGAGACGGCCCAGGGAGATGGTCCGGTTGAAGCGCTACACAGGGCCTTGTGCCTGGCACTAAGCCAGTTTTCTTTTCTTGGTAGTTTAGATTTAATGGGTTTTAAAGTACAATACCCTAATTTTAAAGGCGTTGCCTCAACTGTAAAAGTTTCTGCTGCCTGTTCAAACAATGGTTTAAGAGATCGTTGGAATGCCCAAGCCACTTCTCCTAATATAGTTTCAGCTTATTTTGAAACAGTAGCCAAATTACTTGACCAAGCAATTACCAGATACAACGCAGAACACAACGCAGCCGGTTAATGTAATCGGCTTTTTTTTATTAAAATTATATGATAAATTTCAACTATGCTATTTAAAGATAAGATTAAAAAACTGATACCGCTTTTTCTTCTGGATTTTTACCATTACGCACTGGCTTTTATCGGCGCTGTTATTTTTGGTTTTCCAGGCAGAAAATTGATAGTGATTGGGGTGACTGGGACAAGCGGAAAATCAACAACGGTTGATTTTATAACCAGGATTTTAGAAGAACCCTTCGACTCCGCTCAGGGCAAGGCAGGAAACAAAGTGGTTTCTAATTCTTCAATAAGGTTTAAGATTGGCGAAAATGAAAAACCAAATGATAAAAAAATGGGAATGCCCGGCCGATTTTTTATGCAAAAACTTTTATGGCTTGGGGTAAAAGAAAAATGCAAATATGCGGTATTGGAAGTCACATCAGAAGGAATTAAACAATATAGGCACAAATTCATAAACTTTGACTGCGCGGTTTTTACCAATTTAAGTCCCGAACATATTGAATCGCACGGCAGTTTTGAAAAATACCGAAAAGAAAAATTGAAATTATTCAAAGCAACGAAATATCTTCATGTTATAAATATTGATGATGGTAACGCAAAATACTTTTTGGATATTCCGGCAAAAAAAATAGTTACCTTTGGATTAAACAAGGGAGATTTTAATTTAAAAAATACAGATTTTCATTTAAACATATTGGGAAACTTCAACCTTTATAATGCGTTAGCTGCTATTGCTGTTGTCACATTATATGGAATTTATTTGGAAATTTCTAAAAAAGCTCTTGAAAAAGTTAGAGGAATTCCAGGGAGAATGGAAATTATTCAAAAAGAGCCGTTTTTAGTAGTTGTAGATTACGCGCACACGCCAGTACAACTTGAAGAGGTCTATAAATCTTTAGAAGGTAAAAATTTAATTTGCGTTTTGGGTTCTTGCGGAGGCGGCAGGGATAAATGGAAAAGGCCAGTTTTAGGTAAAATCGCCAGCCAATATTGCAGAGAAGTAATTATTACAAATGAAGACCCGTACGACGAAAACCCAATGCAGATTATTAAGGAGGTTGCAAGCGGAATTAAACACCCAAAACCTAACACCCAACACCTAATTTTAGATAGAAAAGAAGCTATTAAAAAAGCCATAGCAATGGCAAAACCAGGTAATACGGTAATAATAACCGGTAAGGGATCAGAATCATGGATGTGTCTTGAAGACAGCAAAAAAATCCCCTGGGATGATAGGGAAATAACAAAAGAGGAATTAAAATCAAGGAGAAATTATTAAGATTAATATTGCTTTTTTGGACGTTTTAGGTTATAGTACAAAAAGCATAGAAATGTGCTTTTTGTTTGCCCCGTAGTGAATACAGGGCATTCTACTACTGGGATTTTTTTGTTTATGACCACTATGACAAGCAATTTGCCAAGATCCATCAGGAAATTCATACGATTGGAAAAAGCCCGTATCCGTGGGCAGTTTTTAGATTCTAAAAAGCAAGAGGAAATGATAGGCGCATTATATAATAGGTTTTTGCAGCAGCCAGAAGTAAAAGAGGTCAACGAAGTTAAAGAAGAAAAAAAAGAAGTTAAAAAAACAGAACCAAAAGCTAAAAAGGTTGCCAAAACTAAAAAAAACAAAAAGCAAGAAATAAAAACATTCACCCCACACCATAACAAGTTTTGATTTTTCCCAAAAGGTGTTGAGGGTGAATATATAACTATAAAGTATAACTTGCCACGAACGAGTGAAATATATTCAAGATTGAAAAATCTTGAAATAATAAACTTGTTTGGTGTGGGGGTGAGAAGAAACACAACAAGGCATAATGCCAGAATAAACAAAAGGTGGCGAAAAAGCAGGTCAAAGAGATATAAGAATATAAAATAATGAAAATAATTGATATACACAATTTATTTACCCAAAAAGGAATAGAGGCCGATTTTCGCGGCAGAGACGGGGTTCAAAAATTGCTGGATCATAAAAAATCCAAATTCCAGAAACTTTTATTAAAAGAACAAGAAGAATTTAACAAAGAAGCCTTAGAGAATCCGTATTTGGACTCGGGAGTCTATAATATTTCAGAAGATAAAGAAATAAAAAGAGTATTGGTTGGAATTGACATTGGCCCTGAAGAAATTTTACTTGCCAAACAGCTTGGCAATATTGATTTAGTGATAGCCCATCATCCAATTGGCAAAGGATTGGCCCAACTGGCTGATGTTATGGATTTGCAGTGTGATGTTTATAATTACTACGGGGTGCCTATTAATGTTGCCGAAGGTCTAATGCGAGAACGAATTTCAGAAGTGGCCAGAGGAGTTAATGCTTCAAATCACCAGAGAACAGTTGATGCAGCCAAGCTTTTGGGTGTTAATTTAATGAACGCCCATACCTCTTCTGATAATATGGCGGCTAATTTTTTAAAAAAATTTGTTGACGGGAAAAAATTTGAAAGAGTTATTGATTTGATAAACGCCTTAAAAGAGATTCCAGAGTACAAAGAAGCTATGAAAATTGGCGTTGGCCCTAAAATTTTTGTTGGTTCAAGCGAGGCAAGGTGCGGTAAAATAGCTTTAACTGAAATTACCGGAGGCACAGAGGGTTCTCCCAAACTTTACGAAAAATTAGCTCATGCCGGAATAGGCACAGTAGTTGGCATGCACATTTCAGAAGAGCATAAAAAAGAAGCTGAAGCCGCTCATATTAACATTGTAATCGCCGGACACATGTCTTCTGATTCCCTGGGCATGAATTTGCTTGTGGATGAATTGGAAAAACAAGGCATTGAGATTGTGCCCTGCTCGGGATTCACCCGATTTTCCAGAGTAAAATAATCAGTGTTGATAAGCTGTGGATTAAAAGTTAGTAAAAAAACATTGACATTCTGTTTTAAATGATTAAAATTTAGGGCGAGGGGGATGAGGGATTTATTCTCAAGGACAAAAATAGTTTTTAATGAAGAAGGTTTATGCGTACGCCTAAGTTCAATTGTCCGAAAATAGTTTGTAAAAAGAGCCAAGTGCATTAAGAATTATAATCCCCCTCATAAAAATCCGTCCCGTGTGTGGGATGGATTTTTATTTATTTTTTAGTATTATAAAAAGTAGGGGTCGATAGTTTAAAAGTAAAAATTTAAAAACTTATGGTTGAAGAAAAAAATAAGTCCTCTACGGAAGAACAAGGAAAGTTAATTGGTAAAGTTAACCATTATTTTTCCAATATAGGGGTGGCAGTAGTTGATCTTTCAGCTCCGCTAAGCCAGGGAGACGAAATTAGAATTGTTGGAGGAGCAGAGACTGATTTTACTCAAAGAGTTGATTCAATGCAGGTTGATCACAAAGCAGTAGATAAAGCCAAAAAAGGGGATTCTGTTGGTCTGAAGGTTTCAGAAAAAGTCAGAGAGGGATACCAAGTGTATAAAATCTAGTAATATTATACACGAAATTTCAAATCCCAAATTACAAATCACAAATAATATATAAATTTAAATGACCAAAACCCAAAACACGTTTTGAATTTTGAATTTAGTATTTTAGACTTATTTGGAATTTGTTGATTGTAATTTGGAATTTTATAGTTATGGAGTTTGTAGGAGATTTTCATATTCACTCAAGATATGCCAGAGCCACTTCTCCTGCCATAAATTTGAAAAATTTGGATAAGTGGGCAGGAATTAAGGGTATTAAAGTTTTAGGGACAGGAGACTTCACCCACCCTTTATGGTTTAAAGAATTAAAAGAGCAGTTGGAGCCGGCTGAACCCGGCCTTTTTAAGTTGAAAAATCAAAATTCAGATACAAGATTTATATTGACCTCTGAAATTAGTTGTATTTACTCAAAAAACCTGCCCTCTCAAGCAGGAAACAAAGTCAGAAAAATTCACATTTTGATTTTCAGCCCTTCATTTGAGATTTGTGAAAAAATAAATGCTAATTTAGGATGGGTTGGAAATTTAAAAGCAGATGGCAGACCTATTTTAGGGCTTGATGCCAAAGAGTTGTTAAAAATTGTTTTAAATATCTCACAAGATTGCTTAGTTATTCCGGCTCATGTCTGGACTCCGTGGTTTAGCGTCTTTGGGTCAAAGTCCGGATTTAACTCAATTGAAGAGTGTTTTGACCAATACAGTAAATATATTTTTGCTATTGAAACCGGACTGAGCAGCGATCCTTTAATGAATTGGAGAATATCGGCTTTGGATAAAATTACTTTAATTTCCAATTCAGACAGCCATTCTTTAGAAAAAATAGGCAGGGAAGCAAATGTTTTTGACACCCAAATAAGTTATTTTGCCATAAGAGATGCCATTAAAGATAAAGATCCAAAAAGATTTCTCTATACTATAGAATTTTTTCCCCAAGAGGGCAAGTACCATTATGACGGTCACCGAATTTGCAACATAAGTTTTTCTCCTAGAGAATCAAAAAAGAATAATAATGTTTGCCCAAAGTGCAAAAAACTCCTAACCATAGAGGTTCTCAACAGGGTTGAGGAGTTAGCCGACAGGCCGGAAAATTTTAGACCAGATAATGCAATCGGCTTTAAAAATTTAATTCCTATGGAAGAAGTAATTGCTGATTCCCTGGGGCTTTCCGTTGGCTCAAAAGAAGTTGTCAAGCAATACAATAATTTAATTTCAAATTTAGGCAGTGAGTTTAATATATTATTAAAAGCCTCAAAAATAGATATTGAAGTATCAAGCTTACCAGGGATTGCCGAAGGTATAATTAGGGTCAGGGAGGGCAATATTAAGGTTGAACCGGGCTATGACGGAGTTTATGGAAAAATAAAAATTTTTGATAAATCTAAAACAAACGAAAGTTCAACACAAAAATCGCTATTCTAAACCTTTTAATAGATTGACATTTTGAGAATAAAACAATAACCTAAGGTAACATATAATAAATTTTTGGTGAAAATTCATGCTTTCAAAAGCTTTTTACGTAACTAAAGAAAAACTACAAGAGTTAAAAAAAGAGCACCAAGAATTGGTAAACTTTGAGCGTAGTAAAGTTATGGGCGAGGAAGCTCCTAAAATTTTAGAATCTGAGGATATAAACCCAGAATTTATTAGTTTTCAGGAAGACATAAACTCTTTGAGGTCAAGAATTGAAGAGTTGAAAAGTATTTTAGAAAACTACCAATTAATAAAAAATCCGCCTAAAGAAAAACAGGCATTCGTCAACGTAGGGGCTAAAGTCAAAATAGAAGTTTCCGGGAAAAAAGACGAATTTACCATTGTTGGCACTTTGGAGGCAAATCCCGATTTAGGCAGAATTAGCAATGAGTCTCCGATTGGTAAAGCCCTTTTGGGCCATAAAGTCGGTGATGAAATTACTGTTGCTTTACCAATAAAAAAAACCTACAAAATAAAAAGCATTAAATACGAAATTAGCTAAAGTTAAAGAAAACAAAAATCGCCATTGGGCGATTTTTGTTTTTAGAGTATAATAAAAGAATTAACCAAAATATGTTTAGAGGAGTAAACAGAGTAATGCGAGCTTATATATATTGGGACCTTGTCATAAATTCTGCATGGGGTTTATTAGGTCCTGTTTTTGCCATATTTTTGCTCGAAAAAATTGCCATTGGAAACGTGGCTGAGGGAGCTAAAATAGCCGGTTTTGCCACGCTTTTTTATTGGCTGACCAAAGCAGTATTGCAAATACCTATTGGACACTATTTAGACAAAAACCATGGGGAAATTGACGACTTTTGGTTTTATGTAATAGGAGTTATAATCACCGGAGCAGTACCGTTCGGGTTTTTATTTTCCTATCTGCCCTGGCATATATATGTTTTACAAATAGTTCATGCCGTTGGCATGTCTATGGTTATTCCTTCTTCTTACGCCATATTTATAAGGCATGTTGATAAGGGACGAGAGGCATATGAAAGCAGTTTAGACAGCACTCTTTTGGGGGTAGGAGCTGGTTTTGCCGGGGCCATAGGAGGAATTATGGCTGGCTATATCGGCTTTCAGTTGATTTTTATTTTAACCGGCACATTTACCTTAGTTTCGGTGCTTTTTATATTTTTGGTTCGCAAAGATATGTCGCCTAGAGTTCCTCGCCAAATACACGAATTTCCAATAAATAAAGATATTTTAAAGAATGAATAACCTCGTTAGAAGTTTGGATATGGTAATAAAAAAATTTCAGCGGGTTAGTTTTTTAGATAAAATTAATTGATAAGAGTAAGCAGGAAATAATCCGCCACCTGGCGGATTATTTCCTGTCCAGACTTCTAACGGGGTGAGAAATCAAGAGATCGCAAAAATTTTTAATGAAATAGCCAGATTTTTAGAAATTGATGCAATTCCCTTCAAGCCCTATGCCTATGAGAGGGCTGCTTTTTCTTTGCAAGCACTCAGAGAAGATGTTGGAGACATCTACAGAAAGGGTGGGAAAAAGGCTTTGCAGGAAATCCCTGGCATTGGCAAAAATATTGCTGAGCACATTGAAGAGTACTTAAAAACAGGCAAAATCAAAATTTATGAGCAATATAAGAAAAAACTGCCAGTCAAAATGGATGAACTTTTAAGGGTAGAGGGATTAGGTCCCAAAAAAATAAAAGTATTATACCAAAAACTGGGCATAAAAAATTTAAAGGATTTAGAAAGAGCAATTAAGCAGCATAAAATAGCACCCTTGTTTGGCTTCGGGGAAAAAACTGAAAAAAATATTTTACAAGGACTGGAATTTTTAAAAAGAGACAAAGGGCGGTTTTTATTGGGTGACATAATGCTAATTGTCAAGGAAATTTATAAAAAGATAGTCAGTTTGAAAGAAGTTAAAAAAATAAGTTTAGCCGGGTCTTTAAGAAGAAAAAAAGAAACAATAGGGGATGTTGATTTTCTTGTGATTTCTAAAGAACCCAAAAAAGTGATGGATTTTTTTTGCAGCCTGCCCGGAATAGAAAAAGTTTGGGGCAAAGGAGGGACAAAAGCTTCAGTTCACATGAAAGACGGATTTGACATGGATCTAAGGATTGTTCCTGAAAAAAGCTATGGAGCAGCCTTGCAGTATTTTACCGGCTCAAAAGGTCATAATATTGTTGTGAGAAAAATTGCCATTGAAAAGGGTTTGAAATTAAGCGAATACGGTCTCTTTCGGGGTTCAAAAATGATTGCTGGTCAAACAGAAGAAGAAATTTACAAAGCTCTGGGTATGGCTTTAATGCCTCCTGAAATCAGGGAAAATGAAGGTGAAATTGAAGCGGCTCTTGAAAATAAACTGCCGACATTAATTGACTTAAAGGACATTAAAGGCGATTTGCACTGTCATTCAAATTGGAATGGGGGAGAAAACTCAATTGAAGATATGGCAAAAATGGCAATGAGCTTAGGGTATGAGTATATTGGCATTTCAGACCACACTAAATTTTTGAGAATTGAAAAAGGATTGAATGAAAAACAATTATTGCAACAAAAAAAAGAAATTGAAAAGTTGAATGCAAAATTCGGAAAGAATTTCCGAATTTTGCACGGTTGCGAAGCCAATATTTTAAACGACGGCTCAATTGATATTTCTGATGAAGTTTTGGCAAAATTGGATTATGTAATTGCCGGCGTTCATTCCAGCCACAAAATGCCAAAAGAAGCTATGATGAAAAGAATAGAAAAAGCAATGAGAAACCCAAATGTTGACATTATTTCTCATCCCACCGGCAGGCTAATAGGCAAAAGAGACGAATACCAGCACGACTTTGACAGAATGCTGAAACTTGCCAAAGAAACAGGGACTATTTTAGAAATAAACTCTTCTCCTTATAGACTGGATTTAAGGGATTTATACATCCGTCGGGCAAAAAACGAGGGAGTGAAAATGATAATTAACACCGACTCGCACCAAAAAGATCAGATGAATTTAATGGAATACGGAATCTGGCAAGCCCGCCGCGGCTGGGTTCAAAAAGAAGATATAATAAACACTTTACCAGTTGAAAAATTATTAGAGTTTTTTTAAGAAGATGCCTAAAGAAAAATCAGCCGGAGCCATAATTTTTAGGATGAAAAACAATACGCCATATTACT